>NZ_JBIMKE010000010.1:0-210162 GCF_043673425.1 Streptomyces sp. M41
CAGACGGGATGTCGGTGGGCGCGGCCCAGGGGGGGGCGCCCCGGCCGGCACGGCGGACGACCGGCGCGCCGGGCCGCGGTGCGATCGTCGGCCGGCCGCCGGCCGCCAGCGTCTCCACCGCGCGATCGGCCTCCGCCTCCAGCCGCGGGTCGTCCACCACCGTGGCGCGCGGATCGGCTCCCGTGCACGCCTGCACCACGTGGGCCAGCTCGTGCGCGATGAGGCCGCGCCCGGCGGGAGTGTCGGGGCGGTACTCCCCGGTGCCGAAGACCAGGTGCTGTCCCAGGGAGAAGGCGCGGGCGTCGAGCGCGGCCGCCGCGAGGGCGGCCGACGGCCCGTCGTGGATGCGGACGTGGCCCAGGTCGCGGCCGAAACCGGCCTCCATCTGCCCGCGCACGGACGGGGGAAGAGGACACCCGGGCTGGGCGACCGCGGCACGTACGTACCGCGGGCCGTGGTGCGGGGGCGCGGTGGCCGCGGGGTGGGCCCGGGTCTCTGCCGACGGAACAAAGGCGGGTGCCGGCGGTGCCGCCGGGCCGATCCGCGGAGCCGGTGCCGACTCCGCGGAGTGCGGCGTGGTGAAGGCAGGCGACGGCGCCCGCCAGTTGTCCGCACGCGGCCCGGAGTCGCGCCGGGCACGCGCCGCGGGCCCGTGCCCCTCTGGCCGCACGGCCCGCGTCAGCGCCCTCATCGCGCCCCACCGCCGTTGAGCCGGTCCCGCACCGTCGCGATGACGGCCGCGGCTACCTCGTCCGCCCGGCGGTAAGCGGCGTCGGACCGCGGGCCCGGAACTGCCGGGGCGGCCGGCCACGACCGCCACGCGCGTTCCAGCGCCGCCGGGAGCGCGTCGGCGAGCCGCCGCGCCTCGATCGCCGAGCCGGCGGTCACTCGGAGGGCGCCGACCCGGAGCCGGACCGACGGCGGGAGCGCGCTCACGCGGTAGCCTCCCAGGCCACATGGGGAACTGGAAGGTTGTGCTTGCGCAGCTCCTCGGCGAGTTCGGCCTCGATCATCGTCCGGTCCACCGGACGCCCCACCTCCGCGGCGAGGAACGCGGCCCCCAGCGCGACGTTGCGGATCGAGCCGCCGGTGAGCGGAAGGGCGGCGAGGGCGTCCCAGCGCACCGCTTCGACCGGGGCCTGCGGCGGGAACGCCGAGCACCACAGACGGCGCCGCTCGTCCACCGACGGCAGGGGGAAGTCCACCACGAACCGGAAGCGGCGCATGAACGCGGGGTCGATGGCCTGCCGTAGGTTCGTGGTGATGACGGTGAACCCCGAGAAGGTCTCGATGCGCTGGAGGAGATCGCCCACTTCGGCGTTGACGTGCCGGTCCGTCGCGTTGGCCACACCGCCGCGGGTCCCCCAGACCGCGTCCCCCTCGTTCCAGACCATCATCGACCCGGAGCGCTCGGCCGCGTCGAAAACCGCCGCGACGTTCTTGGACGTCTCGCCCACCCACTTGGAGATGATCCGGCTCAGGTCGATCACCATGACCCGCACGTCGAGCGCCGACGCCAGCACCTCGGCCGCCATCGTCTTGCCCGTCCCGGACGGCCCGCAGAACAGCGCCGCCACCCCCCGCCCGCGCCAGCTGCCCCGCCCGCCCACCCGGGCCGCGAAACCCCAGTCGTCGAAGACCCGGGCCGCGTGGCGCACGTGCGACTCCACCCGCCGCAGCGCGGCCTCCGTGGCCGGCGGGAGCACGATGTCCTCCCAGCCGTAGGCGGGTTCCACCAGATGGACGCCGGGCAGCGGGGACGGAGTGAAGGACCGGGCGGCCACATGCCAGAGCGCGGCCGCCGCGCCCGCGGCGTCCGGGGCGGCGTCGACGGCCTCCGCGGCCTCGGCCGCCGCGGTGGCGATCCCCTTGGCGTCGAGCCGGAACTGCGCGGCCACCCGGTCCACTTCGCGCCCCAGCCGGGCGGCGCGGTTCGGGCCCAGCGCTGCGGCCCACCGACGGGCCGCGGCGGCGGGGCCGTCCCCCGGGGCCGGGACGACGTGGACGCCGCGCGCGATGCCGTCGGGGACCTGCTGTCCTGTCAGCAGGACGTGCCCCAGCACGCGGTCGGCGAAGGCCGCGACCGGCCCTTCCGACGGGCCGTCGACGGCGTCGATCACCAGGGCGGCGCTCTCCAGCATGGCGTCGCGGCTCCACCGCGCGGCCAGAAGGTCACGTGCCCCGGCGTCCTCGGGAACGTCGTTTCCCGACATGCGCCACGGAGTGAGCCCCAGCGCCGCCAGGGCCGTCGCGATCTCTTCCGGCGGAACGCCGGGCACGAGCACCAGCGGCGGCAGACCGAGCGGCCCCCGGGAGGCCAGGGAACGGCCCAGCGCGGCCGGCAAGTCCCCCTCCTCACTGGGACCGGCGGCTGGTACGGGCAGCGGAGCCATTCGGGCGGACACCAGCGGGTCGCGCACCGGCCGGCCGAGCAGGCGGTCCAGCACCGGCGCGGCCAGCGTCAGGCGGGCCTCGATCCGCGGCGACGCCGGTTCCGGCTCGACGATCCCGAACCGCACCAGCGGCAGGGCCGCCGCCAGCAGCGAAGGACACAGCCCGGCAACCGCCCGGCACGCCAGCCACACCGGTAGCCCGCCGCCCACCACACCGCCGTGCGCGCTCGTCGCCTCTGCCGCCGCCCGCGCGACCCGCTCCGACGTGTCCGTCGCCAACAGCAGGACGACCACCTCCAGTTCGGCGCGGGACAGGTTGAAGCCCTCGGCCATGCGCCGCAGCGGGGACGCTGGACCCGCCCCCTCCAGCCACTGCCTTAGCGGGGCGAACCCGTCGGCCGGCACCTCGCCCTGGGCGATTCCGGTCAGGACCGGCAGGGCCATCGACTCGGCGAGCACGGCGAGGTGCGCGCGGGCGTGGTCTCCCTGCGGCTCCGGGCCGGCCGTGGCCGTGGCGTCGGACGGCGGTGCCGACATCAGGCACCACCCCCGACTGTCACGGTGTCGTCCGCCGGCAGCGTGACGGCCGGCGAGGGATCCGGCCGCACACCGACCCGTGCCTTCTCCACTTTCCTGGCGGGCGGGTAGGTGTCGCCGACGTCGAGGAACACGGTCGTCACCAGGAAGTGCGCGCAGGGGCGAAGCGGGGACTGCAGGGCGGACCAGATCTTCGTCGACAGGTCGACGTCGACCGGTGCCTGCGACACGGTGATCTGCTCCGGCTGGTGGGCCGGGTCGTGGAGCGGCTCGGTGGTGAGCCGGTCGAGCATATGGGTGGGCGTGTCCGGCTCGTTGATCTCGTCGAGGATCGCCTTGATGAGCTTGCGCGGGACGATTCCGTGCCGGTTGAGCGCCGCGACGCCGAGGCCGAGCAGCACCTCGCGTTCGAGGTCGGCGCCCGTGGCCGCGAGCAGGTAGTGCAGATCGACGGCCAGCGGTGACGGGGCGACCCGCCGGCCGCTCGCATCCACGTGCGGCTCGTGCATGCTGCGCCAGGCCGGGTTGGGGCCCACGTGGTGGAGGAACAGGTACAGGCCTGCCGGTTCCGGCTGCCGCGGGGCCGCCGGCGTGGAGGGCGTCGACGGAGGACGCGGCGGGGGCTCCACGGAGACGGTCGGCGGAGTGAGGGGGTCGTACGCGATGTTGACGCGCCGCTGGAGGACCTGCTGCAGCACGTAGGTCGTCGCGGGGACGGCGAACTGCGCCGTCATGACGCCCCCTGGTGCGCCGCGCCGGTCGGGCCGGACTCCAGCAGGTACTGCCCCAGGGACGGGCCGGTCCCCGGCCGCGGCCGGCGCTCCCTCGGCGGAGCCGGTGCCCTGTCGGCGACGATCCGCACCTCGACCCGTCCGATCTCGACGACGACCGGGGCCGGTTCCGCCTCCGCCTCGACGGCCGGAGGCGCCCCGGAGTCCGGCTCCACCGGCAGGGGTTCGGCGCGCACCACCTCGGATACCGCCACCGGTTCGGCCGCGGGCACCGGGTGCGCGGGGGCCGCCGCCGCATGCGACGGCACGGCGTCACTACCGGCCACAACGGGTCCCGGGGCGGGGCCGGCGGGCGGCGCCTCGGGCGCGGGCGCCGGGCACGTGACCGGAGCGGCCGGCGGCGGGGCGGCGTCGGCCCGGGACGGCCCTTCCGCACCCTGCAGGGAGGCCGACGGGGCAAGTTCCGTACGGGCAGCGGGAAGGGGCCCCTCCCTCTCGTCCCGCGGCCGCCCGCCGTCGCCGGCGGGCGCGTCCGGGCGCCGCCGGCGCTCCTCCATGCCCCCGGGCAGGTCCTGCCCCGGCCGGGGCGGCCTGCCGGGAGCCGCGCGGACCGGTGACGGATCGTCGACGGACGTCTCATGCATCCACGGCCGGAGGACCGCGGGA
This sequence comes from Streptomyces sp. M41, assembly GCF_043673425.1. Classification (NCBI taxonomy): domain Bacteria; kingdom Bacillati; phylum Actinomycetota; class Actinomycetes; order Kitasatosporales; family Streptomycetaceae; genus Streptomyces; species Streptomyces sp. M41. Next base: position 4,328 of record NZ_JBIMKE010000010.1, read on the forward strand.
GCCACGGGCGGCGGGACCGGAGCGTCGTCCACCGGGCGTGGGAGCGGACCGGGGAGCGCCTCGTCCTCTGTCTCCTCGAACAGGGAGCGCGGTCTCGGCTCGGCGGCCACGGCGGACGCGTCCTCGTCCCCGGCCGGGCCGCCCGTCATCCCGCCCGCGCGCCGGATCGCTTCCGCGTACGCCGACCGTCGCACCGTCATCGGCCCACCGCCGCACGCCGGGCCGGGGCGAGTCCCCCGGTGATGAGTTCCACGTAACGGCGGCGGCGCGGCGCCGGCAGCGCCAGGATGGCCTCCTCCGACCAGCCGTAGCCGCCCGCGATCACATCTACCTCGCGCATCAGCCCGTCGACGAGCACGTCGAGGTCCCGGGCCACGAAGTCGGCGGGATCGGCGTCCGCGGCGACGGCGTGCCCGCACTCCGCGCACGACAGGCCGACCCGCAGCGAACCGGCCGGGTCGAGGGCCTCCCACGCGTCGACGAGCCGGTCGAGATCGTCCGGGCCCAGCCGTGGGGCCTCGTCCAGGCAGGTGCGCGAGGCGAGCGCGCGCAGCCCGTCGGACGGGGACCGGCCCGCCACCGCCGTCAGGTCCGCCAGCAGCGGCAGCCTGAACGCCGGTTCCGCGTCGCCGACGACGAGATGCGCCACCGCATCCGCGTCGGCGCGGGGCAGCCCGGTCACGTCCTCCACGGGCAGCACGAACTCGTTGTCCGTGCCGCAGGCGGGACACCGGACGTGCGCCTCGACCGGCCGGCCGACCAGGCTCCGGTGCACCAGGAGCAGGCGCTGGTTGCGGGTGCCCAGCGGGTAGCCCAGGGCGTCCGGCCCGTCGACCGCGAGCAGGAGGTCGACGACACGGTCCCCGGCGGAGCCGCGCCGCGATAGCGGCCAGAGCCGGACGATGTCCTCCGGGCTCGGCATGGGGGCGGGGATGGGGGTGGGTGGGGAGTCCACGGTACGGATCACGGCTCGACGAAGCTCGGTTCTTTGGGCTCGGCCACGGACAGGTCGCGTTCCCAGCCCTCGTTCTCGAGCTTGAGCTTGGCGATGGCCACGGCGTTGGCGTTGGCGTCGAGGTCGGGGAGCGCCTGGTACTCCGACACCCAGCACCGGTGGACGACGTAGCCGAGCACGACCTGTCCGGCCTCGTTGAGAAGTTCGAGGATGACGTCCTTGCGGAAGTCGGCGAGCGACACCTCACCGCCCGCGGAAGCCTGGAAGTTCCACGTCTTATTCGCCCACTGCTCGAACTCGGCGTCGTGGGTGACTCCGCGTTCGAGTGTGATCGCGTCGTACTCGCTGCGGCCGGGTGACTTGTACGACGTGGAGGGGTCCCCGCCGGAACGGTGCTTGACGACCTCGGTCGTCCGCTTCAGCAGGGAGACCTTCGAGACGCCCGCCACGTAACGGCCGTCCCACTTCACCCGGAACTTGAAATTCTTGTAGGGGTCGAGCCGCTGGGCGTTGACCGAGAACTGTCCCACGATGTGCTCCTGTCTCAGACGGCCGGCTGCACGATCTGCTTGAGGCTGATCACCACGAACTCGGCCGGTTTGAGGGGCGCGAACCCGATCACGATGTTGACGATTCCCTGGTCGATGTCCTCGGGGGTGGTGGTCGACGCGTCACAGGCGACGAAGTAGGCGTCCCGCGCCGAGACGCCCTTGAAGGCGCCCTGCCGGAACAGCCCGTGCAGGAAGACCGTGCAGTTGACCCGCAGCTGGGACCAGAGCTCTTCGCCGTTCCGCTGGTGGACCGCCCAGCGCAGGGAGTCCGACAGGGAACGGAGGATGTGGTTCGCGGTCCGCCGCACGGGGATGTACTTCCACTGGCTGGCCAGCGCGTCCGCGCCGTCCACGGTGCGTGAGCCGAACGCGACGGTCTGGTACAGCGGGAAGCGCCGGATGACGTTCAGCCCCAAGGGGTTCAGGAGGCCCTGTTCCCCGTCGGACATCTCCACGGACGGACCGTAGACGCCCGCCAGGAAGGCGTCGGTGCCGGCCGGCGCCTGCCAGACGCCCACCTGGTTGTCGGTCCTGGCGATGACACCGGCGACGGCCCCCGACGGCGGGTGCGACACGATTGTTCCCGGGTGCAGCGGATCATCGACCCTGATGTTCGGGAACCAGGCACCGGCGTGCGTCGACCGGAGCCCCAGCTTGGTGGACTTCCACGACGACGCCGATTCGATGTCGACGGCGGACGGCGGCGGATCGACGATCAGGAACGCGAACTTGCGCGCGCACACCCGGGCCGCCTCGGCGTACACGGTCGACGCCCCCGCGTGGTGCGGCGACTTCGGATCGGAGAGCGAGGGGCGGACGAGGTCGGGCAGGCACAGGAGATTGAAGAACGGGTCGAGCGCGTCGAGCGCGGTGACCGCGCTCTTGAAGGTGTCCGTCGACGGCTGCCCGTCGGCGTCCCCGTCGAGGCCGGACCTGGTGTCCGAGACGAGGAACTGGTCGTTGTCAGCGAACACCACCTTCTCGTACGGGTGACCAAGCCGGTAGCGCGAGGGGTTGGCGGCCAGAACCGTCAGCTTGTACTCCTCCAGGAGCGAGGCGCCCGAGGCCGGGGCCTCGATCGTGACGGTCGCGTCGTGGACGCGCTCGGCGCCGGGCGCCTGGTCGGGGCGGCTGATGGTCAGGCGCAGGAACGCGCCGTCCTCGCAGAGCTCTCCCTCCACGGAGGCACCGGCGAGCTTGGCCAGTCGGTCGGGGTCGGCGCGGATGGCCCGGTTGAGCGCGACGACGAGCTGGTTCACCAGTTCTAGGCGGCTGGCCGGCCGCCTGGTGTCCTTGTTGAAGACGGTGACCGCCACGTCCTTGACCGAGGACGCGGCGTCCTCCTTGCCGTCGGCGGCCCTCCTGGTCACCGTCAGGTTGACGGCGTAGTCCTTGTCGAAGGTACCGGCCACGGCATCCTCCTCGATGCGGTAGACGGACCCGGTGGTCTGCGGGCCGTCGGCCCCCGCGCCCAGCAGCCTCACCTCAAGCAGCCGGGAACCGGTGTCCGGGTCGCCGAGCACGGTGTCGGCCGTCCGGGCGTTGCCCGCCTGGGTCGTGAGGTCCGCGAACCGCTCCACCGAGCCGGTCACCGGATCGACGACCGTGAGGTTGAAGCGCTTCGTGTCGTGCGGCGGCGTGGTCGAGTAGGGGTGCGCTCCGATGCCGAACGGATCGATCTCCAGGAAGAGCGATCCGCTCGCGGACCCCGAGCTCAGGGCGGTCACGGCAAGGGAGGGGTTGGCCGTGGTGACGCTCTGCCTGATCCGCGATTCGGCCTTCCTGGCGTTGTTCACGGGGAGCCGCATGACCTCGGCCCGGCCGCCGCCGTTGGCGAAGAAGTGCAGGACGGAGTACGACAGCGAACTCTTGCCGTACAGCCCGCCGAACTTCCGTTCGAAGTCGGCGAAACTCAGACACGTCGTCACCCGCTGGTCGACGCCCCGCAGGGTCGGCCCCATGAACAGGGCGATGGACGTGGGCGCTCCGGTGACGGTCCGGACTCCGGAGTCCAATTCGCGCGTGTAGACGCCGGGATAGGTGAGGTTGAGCATCTCATGGCCTCCGTGGGCCCGGGGTGTCCCGGCAGTGGCAGGGGGACGCGACAAGGCGCGCGGCCGGCGCGGACAGCGGACCGGCCGGTTCCAGGTTGGACGAGTACGTGCAGCATCATCGACGTCGGGCCGGTCGTACGGAGTGTCCGTCACCGCTGACACGCGGTAGACGTGGCAAATGGTTGATCCACAGGCGGCGGAATGGTCCGTACGGGATGCGGAGGGTGCGGTTCTCTGCACCGCACCGGCCAGCTCTACGGCTCCCCCGGGAAGGCGGCCAACATGTTCGCCGACGGCGCAGGCGGCCGGGCTCGGGCCGCCCTGCACCTCGCAGGCGAGCAGTTGGAGTACGACCGCCACGACGTCGGCGAACAGCAGCGCATCATCGCCGAACGGTTCGCCGGTGAGGGCTGGGAGATCCCATGGCTGTTGACGGAGATGCGGGCAGCCGAGGACTTCTTGTTCGACACCGACGCCCAAGTCGTGATGGACACCTGGGCCAACGGCAGGGTCGTCCTGCTCGGCGATGCGGGCTGCTGCGCGGCCCCGACGTCGGGACGTGGCACGTCCCAGGCGTTGGTCGGCGCGTACGTGCCGGCCGGTGAGCCGGCGCGGGCCGACAGCGACCACACCGCGGCGTTCATCGCCTACGAGCAGGCGATGCGACCCTTCGTCACCGAGCACCAGGCCGTGGGGCGCGAAGCCGCGCAGCGGTTCTTCATGCCCGCCGCCAGTCAGGAAGTGCTGGACATGCTCGCCGCCAACGCCCCGGAGAACACTGGCACAGAAGCGTCCGTCTCCCCGACTGCGCTCCACGCCGACCTGCTCGGCGGGCTCGCCCGTCGCGGGACTGGCGAAGCGAACCGCGACAGCGACCGGACGATCAGCACTCGCGTCACCCGGCTCGGGAATTGAGGATGTACATCGGTTGCGGGCCTGGGCCTCGGTCAGCCGTCGGCAGGCGGGGGTTTTTCGTCAGACGCGGTGCAGGGCGCTTGCGTAGGGGCTGGTCGCTGGTCGCCCCTGATCTGTTCCGCGGCGGTCCCAGGGGCCCGCAGCCGGCGTGCGCGGCGCGCGTTACAAACAGCCGCATCCACCATCATCGCTGCCTATTGGCAGGGAATCAGTTCAGCCCAGCGAGTCGAACCGCCGTCGTATGCGACGGTGCCGTGCCGGCTTGCGAGGGCGGCGACGATGTACATTCCGCGGCCGTGTTCCTCGTGCGGATCGGTCCGGGGCGGCTGGTGGGACTGTGGACCGCCGTCGGTGACTTCGATGCGGAGTGCGGGGCGAGGCGTGCATCGGATCCGAAGGGCTGCTGGTGGGAGGGCATGGGTGACAGCGTTGGTGACGAGTTCGGAGACGACGAGCAGGGCGTCCTCGCGCATCGATGGCGGCACGTGGTGGCGCGCGAGGAAATCGTGCGCCACCTGGCGTATCCGGCTCACGTCTTCGGAACCCGCGCACCCGACGGTGAGATGCCCGTCTGCCGCGTCACAGGGGCCGGCCCCCGGTCGGCTGCGGTCAGGCCGACAGGGATCCATGACCACGGCGCTACGGTCCGCCGCGAGCGGTTGTACCGGCCCGGTGGGTTCGGGGAGCGCCTCAGTGGTCATGGCAACCTCGCCTTGTCCGCGGATGCGCCGGGCGGTGCACCGACGCCTCTACTGGTAATAACCAGATATGACCAGTTTCGCGCCGTGTGCGGTGGCTTGTCAATGAAGTCCGACCAGGATCTGCGCTGAATGCACTGGGGGATCATCGGTTGGTGTGTCTGTTCCTTGCCCGGAAGGAACGACGGTGCTCCTTCTGGATTTGCTGGAGCGGGTCGCCGTCGAGTTCCCAAGGCCAACTGGTGGCGACTGCCGAGATCGCCTCGAAGACGGGCCATGCCTCGCGCGGGCGCGCGGCGTGCATCAGCACGTAGGCGAGGAGGTTGAGGTCGGCGAATGCGGCTGCGTGCCCGAGGAAGCCCGGTTCCAGCCAGGTCTCCAGGGCCTGGTCGACGAGCGCGAGCTCCTGCTGCATGCTCCAGTGCCGGCGCGCGGTCAACGCCGGGATCCCGCCCTCCGTAAGGACCCTGCGGTACCGGTCGAGGGAGGAGGTGAGGGCGAGCGCCGTCACGGGGCTCCCCAACGGCGCGGCGATGGTGACGGAGTCGAGGAATTGCACGGTCAGGGCGTTGGAGCCGCATTCCTCCGGAGAGACGTAGCGCAGCATCTGCCAGTGAGCTTCCCGGTTCCAGCGGTCTCGTTCCTTGGCCGCTTCCCACACCTGCTGCACAGCCCTCCCCGGCGCTCTCTGCAGCCGTTGGCAGCTGAGCAGGGCGACCCAGGGGGCAGGGTCCGCCGGTGCGAGCTCCGCCGCGTGCCGGCACAGGCTGACGGTGCCCTCGATGTCGAGGGCGGCTCCGGTCGAGCGGGCCCGGTGGATGTCGGCGAACACCTGAAGGAGCAGGGCGTCGGCGTTGGTGCGGTCCCGGTTTCGCCACTGCTCGGCGAGGACGGAGGCTTCGGACATGGCGCTGAGCACGACCAGGCGGTGCATGCGCCGGTCCCAGTCGTGGCCGGGGTCGCGCAGTGCCTGTTCGATGGGGTAGGTGAGGGCGCCTCGATCGTTGGCTTCGGCCAGGTTGTCGCCCTGGGCGGCGATCTGGGCCTCAAGGTGCGTCATGGTGCGGGCAAGCTGGCTGTCGTCCAGTGCCGGGCTCAGCCGGCGGGGCGGTCGTGGGCGCCTTCGGGGCCACATGGTCACCTGCTCCTTCCGTCCGGTCGTGTGGTGCGGGCGGCTGCGGGGCCGGATGGCCGCCTGCCGCACGGCGATGCTCCGGCCGTGTGTGGGCCTGGGGGCGTCCCCGCGAGGCTCAGTTCCCCCTGGCCGGGGCCGCCCCGATGGCTGTGGCTGCGTGCAGGGCCGCTCCGAGGAGCCCGGCGTCCGCGCCGAGGGGGGAGATCTCCACGGCTGGTGCGGTACGCCAGGCCAGTCCTCGTTGCAGGCTCTGTCGGACGGGCGTCGTGAGGTGTGCTCCGGCTGCTGTCATTCCGCCGGCCAGGACGATGCGTTGGTGGTCGAGCAGGAGGGTCGAAGTGGCCAGGGCCCGGCCGAGGGCGTCGGTCGCCTCGGCCCAGACGCGGTCGGCGGCGGGATCGATGTCCAGGCGGGCACTGATGTCGGCGGCGGTGTCCGCACGGTTGCCGGTGCGGCGGTAGCGGCGGAGAAGGGCGCCGGCCCCGGCGTATGCCTCGACGCATCCGCGCTGGCCGCAGGCGCACGGTTCACCGTCGGCGTGGACAGGGATGTGGCCGAACTCCCCGGCGATGCCGCTTCCGCCTCGTATCAGTCGGCCGTCGCTGACGATGCCGGCGGCCAGGCCGGTCCCGAGCACGACGACGAGCAGGTCGCTCACGTCGGTGCCGAGCCCGAGTCGCCGCTCGGCGAGGCAGGCGGCCCTCACATCGTGTTCGAGCGTTGCGGGCAGGCGCACGGCGTCGGCTACAGCCGCGGCGAGGGGCGTGTCGCGCAGGCCGAGATTGGCGGCGTAGCGGATGACGCCGGTCTGCGTGTCGACCAGCCCGGGCGCGCAGAGGCCGACGGCCCGCACACCGGGACGGATGAGTGCCGTCGCTGCCTGTACGACCGAGGCGACGACGGCGTCCTGTCCCTTCGAGGACGGCGTGGGCAGGCGCAGGGTTTCCGCGGCGATGCCGTGGGCGTCGTAGCGGGCTGCTTTGATCGTGGTGCCGCCGAGGTCGACGGCGACCACATGTGCGAGGCGTGTCATCAGTACCTTTGGCTGACGGGCTTGTGACGTGCGATGCAGCGGTAGTAGGCCTTCTGTTCGAGCCGGGAGGCGGCCAGTTCGTCGACCACGACGGTCACGTGGGGGTGCAGTTGGAGCACCGAGGCGGGGCAGGCCGCCGTGACGGGGCCTTCCACGGCTGCGGTCACCGCGCCGGCCTTGTGCGGACCGGTGGCGATCAGTACCAGGTGGGCCGCCTGGCCGATCGTGCCGAGCCCTTGGGTGATGACGTGGCGGGGAACACCGTCGATACCGCCGAAGAAGCGTGCGTTGTCGCGGCGGGTGTCGTCGGTGAGGGTCTTGAGCCGGGTACGGGAGGCGAGTGAAGAGCCTGGTTCGTTGAAGCCGATGTGGCCGTTGACGCCGATGTCCAGCAACTGCAGGCCGACCGGCCCCGCTTCGGTCAGGCGCTGCTCGAAGCGGCGTGCTTCGGCGTCGGGGTCGGGTGCCGTGCCGGAGGGCCGGTGGAGCCGTGCGGGGTCGAGGTCGACATGGTCGGCCAGCTCGCGCTGTACCACCTGGGCAAGGGTTCGAGGATCCGAGGCCGCAAGCCCTACGTACTCGTCGAGCAGGAAGGCGTCGACGCCGCTGAAGCCGAGCCCTTCGTGGCGGTGGCGGCGGGCCAGGTCGCGGTAGACCTGAAGGAGCGAGGAGCCGGTGGCCAGTCCCAGCGTGGTCACACCGTCGGCCAGCGACTGCTGGACGATGCCGGCGGCCGTGCGGCCGGCCGCGTAGGCGTCGGGGCGGATCACCACCTCCATGTCACAGTCCCTCCCGGTCGTGGGCGGCCTTGTGGAATGCCTCGCTCATGTCTCGGGTGGTGGCACGTGCGACGGCGGGCGTGGGGGCGTCGAGTGCGGCACCGGCGAGGCTGCGGCACTGCTGGAGTGTGAGCTGGGCCAGTGCGTCGCGGACGGCGGCGACGGCCGCGGCGGTCATCGACAGGCTGCTGACTCCGAGGCCGGCCAGCACGGGGGCGAGCAGCGGGTCCGCGGCTGCTTCTCCGCACACGCCCACCGGGCGCTCCAGCGCAGCGCCGGCGCGGCACACACCGGCCACGAGGGTGAGCAGAGCATGCTGCCACGGGTCCAGGAGGCCGCCCAGGGTGTGGGAGGTCCGGTCGGCGGCCAGGGTGTACTGGGAGAGGTCGTTGGTGCCGATGCTGGCGAAGTCGACGTGCTGCAGGAGGCGGTCGGCGTCGAGGGCGGCGGACGGCACTTCGATCATGATCCCTACGGACTCCACGCCGAGGCCGCGGGCGAGGTCGGCGAACTGGGCGGCTTCCTCGGCGGTGGAGACCATCGGCGCCATGACCCGCAGCCGTGCGCCGGTGCGGCGCTGGGCCGTGACGAGTGCCTGAAGTTGAGTGACCAGGATGTCGGGGCAATGCGCGGCCGTACGCAGTCCCCGGATTCCCAGAGCTGGGTTGTCCTCCCGCGGCAGCGACAGGAACGGCAGCGGTTTGTCGGATCCCGCGTCCAGGGTGCGCACAGTCACCGCGCGCCCTTCGAAGGCGGTGAAGACCTGCGCGTACGCCTGGATCTGTTCCTCGAGCGTGGGGGGCTCGCGGCGGTCAAGGAAAAGAAATTCGGTACGGAACAGTCCTACGCCTTCGTTGTCGGCCTGCGCCGCCCGGGCCGCGTCCGCGAGGGTGCCGATGTTGGAAAGGAGCGTCACGGCGTGCCGGTCGGCCGTACGGCCGGGCCCCCTGGCCTGCGGCTGCCTGCGAACGAGCGAGGCTTCGACGGCCTGCTGCCGGCGGTGGGCCGAGGGGTGCGGCTCGACGGTGCCGGCGCTGCCGTCGAGGAGGACGAGTGTGCCGTTCGGCAGGGTCCCGGCCTGGGGGCATCCGACCACGGCGGGCAGGCCGAGGCTGCGGGCGAGGATCGCGGTATGCCCGGTCGGGCCGCCCATCTCGGTCAGCAGGCCCATGACGTCGCGTCCGGCCAGTTGCGCGGTGTCGGCCGGGGAGAGGTCCTCGGCAGCGAGGATGAACGGATGCCCGGGCGTGGGGATGCCAGGCATGGGCACGTCCAGCAGGAGCGCGACGGCCCGGTTGCGGATGTCGCGCAGGTCGGCCGCGCGTTCGGCCATGTAGCCGCCGGATTCCTCGAGGAGGGTGCAGTAGGCGTCGATCGCGAGGGAGAGACTGTGGGCGGTGGGCATGCCCTCGCCGATGTGGTCGGCGGCAGCCTGGACGAGAGCGGGGTCGCGGGCCATGGTGGCGCCCGCCTCGAGGATCTCGCCTGCGGTTCCGCCGGTCGCGATGGTACTGAGCTGCGCTGCCACCTCGCTGAGCGCATCACGGACGCGCTGTACTTCGTGGGCGGGGTCGGCCCCCGGCTCTTCCTCGGGGTCGGTGACGGCGGGCGGCGTCATGCGGACCATGGGTGCGCATGCCAGTCCGGGGCTGACGCCGTAGCCGGTCAGGGTGACGGAAGCAGGGTTCACGCGTCGAGCTCCTTGCCCAGCAGGTCGGCCAGTTCGTCCAGGACGGCGTCGGCCTGTTCGCCCTCTGCGGTCAGGGTGACCTGGTCGCCGTGACGGGCGGCGAGTGTCAGGACGCCCAGCACGCTGTCGGCGGGCACCGGGTGCCTGCCTTCGACGGCGATCGTGACCGGCAGGGGCGCCCGGGAGGCGGCCTGGACGAAGGTGGCGGCGGGCCGTGCGTGCAGGCCGCTGCGGGAGCCGATGGAGACGACGCGCTGCGCCATGAGCGGTTCCTTTCGAAGGGGATGGGGGTGACGAGCGCAGCCGGTCAGGCCGCGGGCTGGGGCCGGAGGTCCTGATCGGTCTCCGGGTTGTCCTGGTTGTCGTCCTCGCGGCCGGGGGTGCGCAGGTTCCAGCGGCGGATGACGAAGCGGAACAGCACGTAGTAGAGGAGTGCGTAGCCCAGGCCGATCGGGATCAGCAGCAGTGGGTGGGTGGCCTTGCCCCAGTTGAGTACGTAGTCGATGAGTCCTGAGGAGAAGGTGAACCCGTGGTGGATGTCGAGGGCGTTGACCAGGGCGAGCGACGTTCCCGTCAGCACGGCGTGGGCCAGGTACAGGGGCCAGGCGACGAAGAGGAAGGCGAACTCGATGGGCTCGGTGATGCCGGTGAGGAAGCTGGTGAGTCCGGCGGAGAGCATGATCCCGCCGACCGCTTTGCGGTGTTCGGGGCGGGCCTCGCGCCAGATGGCCAGGGCGGCGGCGGGAAGGGCGAACATCATGATGGGGAAGAACCCGGTCATGAAGATGCCCGCCTCGGGATCGCCGGCGAAGAACCGGTTGAGGTCGCCGTGGGCGCCCTGGTAGTCGCCGATGATGAACCACACGACGGAGTTGAGGATGTGGTGCAGGCCGAGCGGGATCAGCAGTTTGTTCGCGGTGCCGTAGATGCCGCCACCGATGATGCTGTTCTCGTCGACGGCCTCGCCGACCGCGGTGAGGCCGCTGTTGAACAGGGGGTAGACCAGGCTCATCAGGACCCCGACCACCAGTGCGGTGACGGCGGTCAGGATGGGTACGAGCCGACGGCCGCTGAAGAAGCCGAGATAGGGCGGCAGCGCGGTGCGGTAGAAGCGCTGCCAGAGCATTGCGGCGAGCAGGCCGATGACGATGCCGCCCAGGACCCCGAAGTTGACGACGGCCTGCTCGCCCGCGAGGTCCTTCTCCCCCTCCAGGACGACCGGGGACATCGCGGTGAAGACGCCGTCGAGGACGAGGTAGCCGACCACCGCGGCCAGTGCTGTGGAACCGTCCGCCTTCTTGGCGAACCCGATCGCGATGCCGACGGCGAAGATCAGCGGCAGGTGTGTGAAAAGGGCTCCGCCGGCGGCGGAGATCACGTGTGCGGTGTCCTTCAGGGCGGAGAACCTGCCCAGGACATCGTCCTGCCCCAGCCGGAGCAGCAGCCCCGCGGCGGGCAGTGTGGCGATCGGCAGCATCAGGCTGCGGCCGAGTTTCTGCAGGCCGGCCAGGCCCGGACGGCGGCCTGCGGATGTGGACGTGTCGGTGCTCATGACGAACCTCGAAGGGTGAGCGGAGGGGCGCGGACAGCCGGGGAATGCGGCAGCTCGGACTGCTGGACGAGTCGAACCCCGGCCGGGATGACGCTGGTAGTGTCTGGTAATGACCAGTTGCCCCACAGGATGACCCCGGAGTCGGGGCATGTCAATGCCCTTCGGGAAGAGCAGTGCCAGCCGACACCGAGACCCGACCCACCTCCGGTCGCGGGAACCTGCCAGGGAAAGCAGGCAGCCGCGTGCTGCATACTGGTAATAACCAGCCAGGAGGCGCGCCAAGGCCTCGGAATCGAGAGTGGGGTCGCAGTGACTGCGAAGCAGATCGCCGGCAAGGGCATGCTGCCCAAACACGCGCAGCTGCGCGCGATCCTCGTCGACATGTGCACCAACCAGCTCTCCCCCGGCGATGCCCTGCCCAGCGAGCGGCAGCTGTGCACCGATCACGGGGTCAGCCGGGTGACGGTGCGTGAAGCCCTGGGCCAGCTCGTGGCGGAGGGCCTGGCCGTGCGGGTACACGGGCGCGGCACCTTCGTCGCCGAACGGACCCACCGCTCAGAACTGGGCCTGGCCTCCTTCCATGAGGACATGCGCCGGCTCGGCCTGGAGCCGGGCACCGTGGTGCTCTCCATCAACAAGGAGCCCCCGACAACGGCCGCCGCCGCAGCCCTGGGAATGGCCGAGGAAGAGCAGGCCTGGCACGTCCGCCGCCTCCGGCTGGCCGACGGGACCCCCATCTCCGTCGAGGACGCCTGGTACGACGCGGAGCTCCTACCCGAAATGGACTCGGTCGACTTCACGGCGTCGGTGTACGACACCCTCGACTCCCGCTTCGGGCATCCCGTCGACCGGGCGGAGCAGACCGTCGGAGCCGGCCCGGCCACCACTGAGACAGCGGCGCTGCTGGGCATCCCCAAGGGCACGGCCGTCATGACCTTCGACCGCATCGCCTACAGCGGCGAGCAGCCCGTCGAGCACGCATACTCCTGGTTCCGCGCCGACCGCTACCAGCTGCACATGACCCTCTCCGACCGCTGACCTACTCGCGCGCCTGATACAGGCCGAGGGACGACAACACCCCCTCCGCCCGCAGGCGACCTCAGCATCCGCCTCCCGGGCCACCGCGCATTCGCCCCTCACCGAGCGGCACCGAGCCCAGACTCTGCGCGGCCGTCGCCGACCGCATCGGCTTCAGCGGCCTTTCACTCACACGGGCACCGGCCCCTTCCGCTCCTCAGCCACCCAGAACGAGCGCGGCACCCGCGGACGACAGGGACGGGGGCCCGAGCACTCAGCAGAACGGCCGGCGCTCGTCTCTGCCGCACCCGACCCGCCCGGTATCTGCCGCTCGGCACCGTGCCCGGCGTCGCGATCATCGCCCTCGCCTCCAAGCCGGCGCTGCGAACACCGGCATGGAGGGACTCAAAAGAGCAGGTCGGGGACGCCCGCATCCCAAGTGACCACCCGGCCGGGCTCTCCACCGCTCGCCGATCGCCACAGCCCGTCCGGGCCATGCACCTCTCGAACAAATCACTGGCAAGCCCATGACTCATTTGCCACCAGACCTGCCAGCCGCTATCTTCTGGTCATTACTGGTAATGACCAGTAATGACTGAAAGCTCAGGCGCTCCGCGAAGCGCCGTTCGGCACGCTCGTCCATCGAGGAGCACACATGTCAACAAAAGCGCAGCTGATCATCGAAGGGCTCGGCGGTGCCGGGAACATCGCCGACATCGAGGCATGCATCACCAGGCTTCGCACCGAGGTGAACGACACGGATGCGGTCGACGCCGGCGTTCTCAAGAAGGCAGGAGCTCTCGGAGTGCTCGTCTCGGCCGGTGTCGTACAGGTGGTCGTGGGTCCCGAGGCGGACTCGCTGGCCGAGGACATCAAGGAGCTGCTGTGAGGCTCGCGGTCTACGCCCCGCTGTCCGGGACCCTCGCAGCGCTCGGCAAGGTCCCGGATCCTGTCTTCGCCGCTCAGATGGTGGGCTCGGGAATGGCCGTGGAGCCCACCGGCGACGCGGGGCCCATCGGTGTCGCAGCCCCGGTCTCCGGTCAGCTCGCCACGGTGCGCCCGCACGCGTTCGTCATCCGCACCGGCTGCGGTGCGGCCGTACTGGTGCACCTGGGCATCGACACCGTCCGACTGAACGGGGAGGGATTTTGCACCCATGTCGCCGAAGGGGAGCAGGTCGAGGTCGGCCAGAATGTGATCACGTTCGACCCGGGCGCCGTTCGCGCGCGGGGTCTGTCCGCGATCTGTCCCGTCGTCGTCCTCGACAGCGCGCCGGGATCCGCGCAGGCGCCGTCGGTCACCGGCCCGGTGGGGGCCGGGGCCCTGATGTTCAGCTGGGCGGCGTCGTGATGTCCGCCGGCCGCGGTTCTCCGCACCAGCAGGGCGCACAGAGTTCACGCTCCCGGGGCCCGTGCGAGGCGGTCCTGCTGGACCTGGACGGAACCCTCGTGCTCAGTGAAGAGGTTCACCGCCTCGCCTGGCAGGCGTTCTTCGACACATGGGGCGTCACAGTGACCGACGCCGACTACGAACAGCACTACATGGGGCGACGGCCCAGCGATGTCATCACCGGCGTTCCCGGGCCCTGGACGGGCACCGACGTCGCAGCCGTGCTGTCCACCATGACCACCTTCACCCTGGAAAACGCCGGCAGTGTCGAGGTCGTGCCCGGCGCGGCAGCGCTCATCCAGCAGATGCGTGTGAAGTACCCCGTGGCCGTCATCACCAGTGCCGGCGCCCCTTGGGCGCAGCACCTCCTCGACAAGGTCCTCGGTGTACGGCACCTGGTCGACGTGGTCGTCACCGCGGAGGACACGACTACGGGCAAGCCCTCCCCCGAGGGCTATCTGAAGGCCTGTGCTGCCCTGCGTGCCCGGCCCGAGCGGTGCCTGGCGTTCGAGGACTCGCCGTCCGGTGTGCGGGCTCTGGTCGCCGCAGGTGTGCGGGACATCGTCGGCGTCACCACCACCAGCGATGCGGCCGACCTCATCGACGCCGGAGCGTGCTGGACCGTTCCCGACCTCACCTCCGCCCGCGTGCGCAGCGTCGGTGGCGCCGTACGTGCACCCGGTGCGGCTGGACGAAACGACGATGAGGAGAACCGAGCATGAGCAGTCTCGATGTCGCCGTGATCGGTGCCGGGTTCATCGCCCGCACTCACGTACCGGCCTGGATCGCCCTCGGGGCACGTATCCGCATCTTCTCCACCGACGGCCAAGCAAGCCTGCTCGCCGAGGAGTTCGGCCTCACCGAAGCCGCCTCCCTGGGGGACGCCCTGGACGGGGCGGCGGTCGCCGACCTGTGCACCCCCACCACCACCCACCACGACATCGCCCTGGCCGCGTTCGAGGCGGGGGCTCACGTTCTGTGCGAGAAACCGCTCGCCCTGACACCGCAGAGCGCCCAGCACATGGCCGATGCCGCCCATAAGGCAGGACGCCTGCTATTCCCCGGACACGTCGTGCGGTTCTTCCCCGCCTACGTCCGCCTGCGTGACGCCGTCGTGTCCGGGGCGCTCGGGCGCGTGGCCGTGGCCCGCTTCACCCGCGCCGGCCGCTATCCCACATGGAGCAACTGGTTCGCCGACCCCGCCCTGTCCGGCGGCATCGTCACCGACCAGATGCTCCACGACATCGACATCGCCCGATGGCTCTTCGGCGACGTCGTCAGCATCCACGCCACCCAGCGCGGCAACCCCACCGCCCCCGACGGCCCCGTGGCCGCAGGAAGCGCCACTCTCACCCACCGATCCGGCGTGATCTCCCAGGTCCTGGGCGTCTGGGGCCCGCCTGCCACGCCGTTCCGGTACACCTTCCACGTCGCCGGCTCCGACGGCACCCTCACTCACGACTCACTCGCCCATCCCTCGCTGCGCGTGAGCGGCCACCCGGCCGCACAGGGCGACGGCGTACCGACGGGGGACTTCGGTGAAGACCCCTTCGCCACACAAATACGCGAGTTCGCGACCGCGTTCCAGGGCGGCCCGCTGCCTCGGGTCAGCGCCCGCGACGGCGTCGCGGCCGTCCGTATCGCCGCGGCAGCGCGGCAGTCCGCCGCCACCGGCCTGGCCGTCGCGGTCGACCACACCTACCCGCACCCGCTCGTGGAGGAAACCCACTCATGAAGGTCGCCGTCCTGTCCTTCGCCCATGTCCACGCAGCGACATACCTCCAACTGCTGCGCGAGCGCCCCGACATCGAACTCATCGCCGCCGACCCCGACGCCGAACCAGAAGACCCCACGCGCGGCAAGGCACTCGCCGACGAGCTGGGCATCCCCTATCGCTCCAGCTACGAAGCAGCCCTCGCCGAACAGCCCCGAGCCGTGATCGTCACCAGTGAGAACGCCCGGCACCGGCACCTCGTCGAACAGGCGGCAGCGGCAGGTGCCCACATCCTGTGCGAAAAGCCCCTGGCCACCACCGAGACCGACGCCCTCGCCATGATCGAAGCATGCGAAACGGCCGGCGTCAGTCTCATGACCGCCTATCCCGTACGCTTCCATCCGGCCTTCGCCTCACTGCGCCACGCCCTGACCGACGGCTCACTCGGCCGGCTTCTCAGCGTCCACGGCGTCAACAACTCCTCCCCGCCCTCCCTGGAGCGTTCCTGGTTCGCCGACCTGGCCCTCGCCGGAGGCGGCGCAGTCATGGACCACACCGTCCACATCGCCGACCTCCTCGACGTCCTCCTCGACGGCGAACAGCCCACCCACGTCTACGCCGTCGCCAACAACCGCCTCTCCCCCGCACCCGACACGGCAACGAAAGACGTCGAGACCGCCGGCCTGATCACGCTGACCTATCCGCGGGGCCTGACCGCCACCATCGACTGCAGCTGGAGCCACCCCGCCACCCACCCCACCTGGGGCGGCCTGAGCCTCACCTGCGTCACCGAACGCGCCCAGGCCGAATTCGACGCCTTCCCACCCCTCCTCACCGGCTACAACACCCCCGAGGCCTCACCCCGCTGGGAACCCTCCACCGTCGACCTCGACGCCGCCATGCTCAACAGCTTCCTCACTGCCGCCCGCACCGGCCAACGCGCCCACCCCGACGGACACACAGGACTACGCACCCTGCGCATCGTCCTCGCCGCCTACGAATCCCTCACCACCGGCCAACCCGCCACCATCCCCAACACCACCTGACCGACCCGCGACGGCCACCACCCCGGAATCCTGCACTTCATCAACCTTCCCCGCCCTTCGGCCCGTGAGGGCCGGGGGCGACTTGTCATCGACCTGGGTCGTCGCAGCAGACGAGGCCGACCCGGTCGGCCGGCCCACTGCACCGCAGCGTCAACATCACTGGCGTGGTGCCCGCCCACAAGGCGGACTTCCGCCGCGAGCCGAATCCGGCGAACGGGACGAGCCAAGGAGTGCCGGCCGGTCGGCCCGCCATGCTTGCCTGGTTCTCCAGCAGGGCCCCGCGCCAGCCTGCTTGTGGAACCCCGTGCGACGACCTCCCTCCTGAAACCGAGAACGGGAACGCGGGGCGAGCCAAACGGATATGCGTTCGCCCAGCCACTTGAGTCGAGTTGCCATCCAGAGAGCATCGAGAAGCCGACTTCGTAAGCAGAGCCAGGCCCCGAGCGCCGCCATGGCGCCTGCACCTGGGGGCCATGTCTCCTTCACCCAGCCAGTGACGGCTTCCTCGTCGCGCTCGATCTAGCGGCGGGGGGACCTGGTGGCTGAAGCCGTGCCGGTGGAGCGTCTGGGCGATGGCCGACAGTGTCATGGTCTTGTTGAACCGACGTCCGATCAGCGTCTTGGCTCGAGCCGGCGTCCAGGCCTGGTCCGGCCAGCCGTGCGCGACAGCTGAGCCAAATGAAACAGAATCAAACGCTCGCTACGAGGGCTGCATGCATCATGCGCCAGGCCGGCCTGGCCGGACTGCGGCTGCGCAGGAAGCACCGCACCACTATTGCTGATCCGGCCGCCTCGAAGGCCGCCGACCTCATCGGCCGCGACTTCACTGTCGCGGCGGTGAACACGAAGTACGCCTGCGACATCACCTATCTCCCGCTGGCCGGCGGAAAGTTCCTGTATCCGGCCACGCTCATCGACCTCGCCTCCCGGCGCCTGGCCGACTGGGCGATCGCCGACCACATGCGCGCCGAACTGGTCACCGACGCCCTGGCCGCCGCCCAGCGCTGCCGCGGCAGCATCGTCGGCGCCATGATGCACACCGACCACGGCGCCCAGTACACGAGCCGGGCCTTCGCCCGACGCCTGCCGACGAGCGGGCGTAATCCAGAGCATGAGCGCCGTCGGCAGCTCGGCCGACAACACACTCGCCGAGTCCTCAACTCCACCCGCAAGCGAGAGACGCTCCAGGCCCGCAGGGCCTGGGCCGACGAGCGGGAAGTCCGCCTCGACCTGTTCCGCCGGCTGGCTCCACCGCTGCAACACCCGTCGCCGCCACTCCGGTCTCGGACAACGCAGCCCCATCGCCTACGAGACAGCACTCGACACAACATCGACTACCTCGGCCCCAGCGCCGCACAGCCCGTGTCCGAGATTCCGGGTCAAGGCCCGTCAGTGACCGCCCCCTGCCCCGGTTCTCGACCCAAGCAGGGGGCGGATCCCTGTCGGGTGATTCCGGACTGCTCCGACTGGCGCCCACGACTGGTGGGCGTCCACCCGCCCGCGCAGGCTGATGTACGCCATGCCCGCCGAAGCCTCTGTGCCGGCGGGCGGCGCCGCGCGGCGTCGTCGACGTCGACGTGTCACGTGTCAGGGACGTCGGAGAAACGGGATCACATGGCGGAATGGGGCAGCAGGGCGGACCGCGTGCCGCCCGGTCACGGGAGCGGCGGGTCCGTACGAAGGCGGACACGGCACGGGCACGCGCGAAGGCGCGGACGGCAGGCGCGTACCGTAATGGGAGTGGGCGCGGCAGGGCTGGCCTTCCTGGCCGTGCTCGCCCCGGCACCCGGCGGTGCCGTCGCGGCGCCCCTCGGCGGGCCACGGCCGGTATCTCCCGCACGGTTCGTGCCGAGTCCCTGCCCGGCCGTGCCCGAGCCGATTCCGGGGCGGTGCGGGGTCCTCGAGGTCCCTGAGAACCGGGCACGGCACGGCGGACGGACGATCCGGCTGACCGTGGCGATCATCCCGGCCGCGTCGGCGAGGCCGGCCAAGGACCCGGTGGTGTTCATGACAGGGGGTCCCGGTGGCGACGCCATCGGGGACATCCCCTTCCTGATCGACTCGGGCCTGAACCGGAACCGCGACCTGATCGTCATGGCCCAGCGCGGGACGCTCCACGCACGGCCGAACCTCGCCTGCCCGGAGATCGACCGCTTCTACGCCGATGCCGTGGGCCTGCGCTACGACGCCCCGTCGACCGGACGGCTCCTGGTCCGCGCGACGAAGGAGTGCCGGCACCGCCTCACCCGCGTCACGGCCCGCGGAGTGGAGCTGAGCGCCTACAACACCACCGAGAACGCGGCGGACTTCGCCGACCTGCGCAGGGCGCTGCGCATCGACCGGTGGAACGTCTACGGCTACTCGTACGGCACCGACCTGGCCCTCACCTACCTGCGCCGGCATCCCCAGGGGATCCGCTCGGTCGCGATCGACTCGGTCGTGCCTCCGCAAATCGTCAGCCTGCCGTGGACGTGGGACAGCGCCAGTGAGGGGATCCGCGCGATCTTCGCGGCGTGCGCGGCTCAGCCACGATGCAAGCAGCGCTATCCGAACCTCCCGCGTGTGCTGACGCAGCAGGTCAGGCGGCTGGAGGCACGCCCCCTGACGGTGATGGCGCGACCACCGGCCGGAGGGACCCCGGTGAAGGTCGTCCTCGACGGGGGCGCCCTGGTCAACCTGCTGGTCGCCAACGCCGTCCCGGCCGTCGACGTCCCCGCGGCTCTCGACGAGCTCGCCCGCGGAAACCCGACCCGCTTCGCGCGGGCCCGCGCAGCCGGTGCCACGCCCGTGCTCGGCGAGTTCGCGCACGGCCTCACACAGTCTGTGGCGTGCAGCGAGTGGGTGCCGGGTTACACACGGGCCGATCTGCTGCGGGCGGGGCGGCGGGCCTTCCCCGGGTTCCCGGACACGGTCCTGGCGCAGGCGCCGCAGCTTCCCTTCGAGCACGACGTCTGCCGCGCCTGGAGCGTCCCGGACCGCACCGCCGTCCAGCGCGTGACGACCGTCAGCACGGTGCCGGCGCTCGTGCTGTCCGGCACCTTCGACGCGAAGACCGGGGCGCGCTGGGGTGCTTACGCGGCCCGCACGCTGGCCCGGTCGACCGTCGTGCGGATTCCCGGGATCGGCCACTGGGTGGTCCCCCAGTCGCCCTGCGCGCAGAAAGTCCTGGGCTCCTTCCTCGCCCGTCCGACCGCGCCCGACACCCGCTGTCTGTCGGGGCTCGCGCCTAAGCCGTTCACCATCACGCCCACCCCGGAGACCACATGATGTCCCCCCGTCAGCCTCACCACCGGCGCACGGCGCGACGGCTCCCGGCCACGCTCGCCGGAGCCACCGCCGGTCTCCTTCTCGCCGGTCTCGTCGCCGCGCCCGCCCGTGCCGAGAACGGCCCCGGCGCACCTCTCGGCACGGTTGCCCGCACGGTGGGCGACGCCCGCTTCGTGCCGGGCCGGTGCCCGCGGACCGCGGATCCGATCCCCGCCCTCGAGGGGGCTCGCTGCGGCACGCTGACC
This sequence comes from Streptomyces sp. M41, assembly GCF_043673425.1. Taxonomy (NCBI): domain Bacteria; kingdom Bacillati; phylum Actinomycetota; class Actinomycetes; order Kitasatosporales; family Streptomycetaceae; genus Streptomyces; species Streptomyces sp. M41. The sequence goes on from NZ_JBIMKE010000010.1 coordinate 24,368, forward strand.
GTGCCCGAGAAGCATGACCGGCCCAAGGGGCGAAAGATCACTCTCGGTGTCGCCATCGTGGCGGCGGTGAAGAAGCGGGCGGCCGACCCGATCGTGTGGTTCGCCGGCGGACCGGGCGACGACGCCGTCTCCGAGGCCCAGTTGGCGATCGACGGCGGCCTGAACCGGGACCGGGACGTCATCTTCATGTCGCAGCGCGGCACGTACTCGGCCGATCCGGCTCTCCTGTGCCCGAACATCGACGAGTTCAACGCCAACGCCGTGGGCCTGGTCTACGGCGCCCCGTCCACCGGACGCCTGCACGTCCGGGCGACGCGGGTTTGCCGGGAGCAGTCGAAGCGCCAAGGGGCCGCACTCAGCGCCTACAACACCGGTGAGAGCGCCGCCGACTACGCCGCCCTGCGCGTCGCGCTCGGCATCAGACAGTGGAACGTGTTCGGCATCTCCTACGGCACCGACCTGGCCCTCACCTACATGCGCAAGTTTCCGCAGGGCGTCAGGTCGGTCGGCATCGACGGCGTCCTCCCGCCGTCCCTCGCCGGGGCGAGCCTGACCTGGAGTGCGGCACGGCAGGGCTTCGACGGCCTGTTCAGGGCCTGCGCCCAGCAGCGCTCCTGCAACCGGCGCTATCCGCACCTGTCGGACACCTTCGAGCGCCTCGTCCGTGAGCTCGAGGCCCGGCCCATCACCACGACCGTGACGGTCCCGGACCGTCCGGCGCCGGTGAAGGTCGTACTGGACGGCGGAGTCCTGGTGAACTGGCTGACCTCCGCCACCCACCTGGCTGCCGGAGTACCCCGCTCCATCGACGAACTGGCCCACGGCAACCCGCAGCGCATCGCCGAGCAGTGGGCCGGAGGAAAACTCAGCCCCCAGGCCATCGGCAGACTCGCCCACGGCCTCGCCTACGGCGTCTTCTGCTCCGAGTGGACCCCCTTCGAGACCGAGGCCGACGTGATCCGGGCTGGACGGCGCGCCTTCCCGTCGTTCCCCCGCTCGGTTCTTGCCAACGCACCACAGCTCCCCTTCCTCCACGCGGACTGCCGTGCCTGGAGCGTCCCGCCAGCCCCGCGCTCGATCAGGAACGTGACGCGCAGCAGCATCCCGACGCTCGTCATGTCGGCCGGGTTCGACGCCCAGACCGGGGCGAGCAACGGCGCCTACGTCGCCCGCACACTGAGCCGGTCGACCGTCGTCACGGTCCCCTATGTCGCCCATGTCGCGTTCGCCGAATCACCGTGCGCGCGCTCGATCACCGTCTCCTTCTTCAACTCTCCGACGGCGCCGAACAAGTCGTGCCTGGCGGGGCTCCAGCCGCCTCGGTTCGAGATCGCGCCGTAGGACGACCCGGGCGGGTCGGCGCCCGGACCCGTGTGAGGCCCTGGGCCGCGGGGATGCGCGGGGAGCTGATCGCGCAGCTCCTCACGCTCCTCGGCTCGTGCGGTGGGTGGCGATTTCTCATCACCGCCCAGATCCGGCGCCGAACCATCGACGAGCCCCGGATCAGCTCAACCCGGCGCTCGTCGCACATCAGGAACAGGAGTCGACCTCACCCTCCGTACATGGAGGTCTCAGGCGAGCGGCGGCCCGGCTCGAAGCTCGGCACCGGCTCCGGTCCCGACGGGATCGGTGACGGGGAGAGGTCTGAGGGCTGGGGCGGAGGCGGAGTCGAGGGTGCCGGCAGGGGGCGATCCCGCGCCCTCGACCACCCCCACGACCTCGCCCTCGCCCTCGCCCTCCCCCGGCGAGTTGGCCGTATGTGTCCCCGCACCGCAGGTGGGCAAGCACAAGCAGAGCCCGCCGGCCGACGGGAAGCCGCCGTCAACGCGTCCCGATCTCGTTTCGCCGAGCCGCAATTGCTCGCTCAAATAGCGCAGGGCGCGGCTGGACAGATCGATCGACGACGGAGAGGCCAGCAAACGCAGCTCCTGGCCAGCATGGGTGATCTTGATCGTGACCCCAACCACCAGGAGCTTCGTCGCGTTGTCCAGCCGGCCAACCCGCCCACGGCGCTAGCAGGTTGGAAAACGCCCTGAGATGTCGAGGCCTGTTTGTCGATGCTCGCCCGGCTCAACCAGCCGCCCGCAGCGGGCATCCGGTGCCAACACGTGCGTCGAGCTCGGCCCGCAGGGCGGCAAGCTGCGTCATACGCGCATCGATAACCTTGATCTTCTCCTCGAACAGCGCGGACAACACCTCGGCGGAGTCTGGCGCGTTCCGCAGTTCCTCGCCGGTCTGTGCGATCTCGGCCAGCGAGAAGCCGAGGGTCTGTGCGGTGCGGACGTACTGCAGCCAGGGCACTGCCTCCGGCGGGAAGTCGCGATAACCGTTGGCCAGACGCCGCCCCGTGACGAGACCGATCTTCTCGTAGAAACGGATGGTGTCCCTGGTCAGTCCCGCTTGCGCGGCCAGCTCCCCGATACGCACGATTCTCCCTGAACTGCGGACTTGACCTTGGACACTACTCCACTGTTTACCGTCGTGGCGTCCGTGCAGAAGACCAGCAGGAGCCTCGCAGTGATCCGTCCCTTCGCCCCTTCCCACCCCGCCTATCTGAGCGTCGTACGCACAAGTGCTTGGTACGACCTCGTGGTCACAGCCGGATTTGCCATGCCGTGGACCTACGCCATGGTGCACGACGCGCTGTCGAAGCTCGGTGACGCGGTCGGGCTGGGCACCCTGCCTGCCCTCGACCCGATAGAGATCCTTTACGCGAATCTGATGGGTTCGGTGGTGGTCGTCTGGGCGCTCCTCCGGATCATCAACCCGCTGCCAGTACACGGGCTGTTCGACGGCATCGTGCGCGCACTTTTCGCCGCGTGGCAGGCGTATGCGCTGGCACACGGTGCCCCGCGCTGGCTGTGGCTGTTCTTCGTTGCCGAGGTGGCGTTCGGCGTCGTCCAGCTTGTGCCGTGGTGGCGGGCTCGGCGCACCGACCTTATGGACCCCTCTGCCGGACAACCGCTCGGCAACGCGGGCCGGTAATACCCAGAGGAGTCTCTTGGTCGAAAACCCATTCGCCAGCGGCCTCGTCACTCCATTGGGAGCAAGTGCTGTGCCGGCGCACCAGGTTGGAAAAAGGCTCAGTGAATACTTGGTTGGTTTCTCGGCAAGTACTACTGGAACCTCAGAAAGTTCGCGGACACGATCATACGCTCTTACAGCGGCTAACAGAATGGGCGCTGGGACCTGCGCTTACAGGTATCCCGGATCGCCGTCGGCGTTGAACCTTGTCAGGGAGCGCTCCAGCGACTTCAGAAACTGTCGTAGGTCATCGGCCACCTTGTCGACCTCCGGTTCGTCCAGCGACGCCGTCCGCGTCCGGTAAACGACCCCATCAGGCCCCGCGACATAGATCAGGCCGCCGCCGTTCGAGCCGATGACCAGGCCATGGGCCTTTGGTTCGTGCCGACGTCGACAACGCCGTACTCCTGGCGCCGCAGCAGGACGTCACCGGCCGGATCGAGGAAGTAGCGTTGCCGACGTCCGCCCAGGTGACATCGCCGATGCTGTCGTAGAAGGTGACCAGGTCAGTTGGTGTAGGGGTGACTTGGGCGAGCGTGCGCGCCGCGGCTTGATCGTCGTGGCCGGCCGGCCGCACCTGGTTGGCCCCAGGTGGGAAGCCGTGCCGCTGCTCGAACTCGCCTGTCTTGGCCGTGAGAGTCCCGGAAACTCTGTCTGTCCACGAGGCCAGCCAGGCAGGCGCAAGCGATCGGTCACTCATGAGGCCGGATCATGGCTTGAGCCACGGACATCCATGGAGTGCCCGGCGTTTCCGGCGTCAGCGCAACGCCCTGAGCTGCCGATGGGTGATGAGGCAGCAGGCGAGTTCGAGGAACGCTTCGTGGATGTCAGCTCGCCGTTCCCACCGGATGCGCAGACGCCGGAAGCCGTGCAGCCACGCGAAACTTTTCTCCACAACCCAGCGGTAGGTGCCCAGTCCAGTGCCGTGCAGGGTGCCGCGGCGGGCGATCGCGGCCACGATGGCGCGAGTGCGGACCTGGTCGCGGTAGATGTCGTGGTCGTAGCCGCGGTCGGCGAACAGCGAGTCCGGCTTGCGGCGGGGATGACCGACCCGGCCGCGGACCGGCGGGATCGCGTCGAGCAGGGGAAGGAGCTGGGTGACGTCGTTGCGGTTGCCGCCGGTCAGCAGGACCGCGAGCGGGGTGCCGTGCCCGTCGGTGATCAGGTGATGCTTGGAGCCGGCCCGGCCCCTGTCGACCGGCGACGGGCCCCCGTGGCTCCCCCTTTTTTGCGCCCTGACATGCGAGGAGTCGACCACGCAGCGGGACCAGTACAGCTGCGAGCCCGCGTTCAGTTCGGCCAGCAGGACTTCGTGCAGCCGCTGCCAGACGCCGGCCTCGTTCCAGTCCCGCAGCCTGCGCCAGCACGTCATGCCCGACCCGTAGCCCAGGTCCTTGGGCAGGTACTCCCACCGGATCCCAGTGTGCAGCACATACAAGATCCCGCACAGCACCGCCCGGTCCGGCAACGGCTTGCGGCCCGGGTACCGGAACCTGCGCTCACGCTGCGGCAGCAGCGGCTCCACACGGTCCCGCAGCTCATCCGACACGATCCACGGCGACGTCCCCACAACCGGACCGAACGCTCAACTCCCGTCCCGGGCACGGCAACCAGGACTGATCCACCTCATTGTGTTAGCCGCTGTAAGAGCCGCGAGCAAGGGCCGCCCTCCCAGAGGGGTGGCAGGCGGGCCTCCAGGAGCCTCGCTGAGCGGTCCAGCTGTGACTCCTCGTCAGAGTTCCTTGAAGCCACACCAGACGGATCCGGCAGCGAGCCCGGCAGCTATCCCGACCACTCCGCCTCTTCCGGCAACCTTGAGCCCGCGCTTGGCCGCCTGCTTCGTGAGATACTGGGCGGCATCACGGAAGTGCCTCTTCTTGAGCTTGCTGATGAATGCCTGCGAAGCGTTTCCAAGCCCGCCGAAACCCACCGCCTCCATCAGGCACTTGCCGTAGCTCTTCCAGCTCCTCTTAACCCTGGGACGCTCGCTCGAAGTGGGGGACTGCGAGCTCAGGCTCTCGAGCTCCGACGCCACGGCGTCGGCGAACGCGCCGCCGAACTTGTCGGTCGTGCCCTGGTGGTCGAACTTCCCTTCGCTGTCGACCAGCTCTCCGTCGTAGATCCCTTCCAGGTACTTCGCAAGCTCGTCGATCTGCTGCTCGGACAGCTCTTGCGTCGCAGCCGGTGCGGAATCAGCTGAGGGGGCAGGGCCGTCCAAGTCGGCGTATGCCGTGCTGACGCCGCCCAAGCCGACGGCGGCTGCGCAGACGGCGGCTATGAGGGTCTTGCGGTTGAGCAACCTCGCGTGAATCCCTTCTCAGGTGGCGAACTTTGCTGCACCGCCGAAGCAGCGCGCACCCGAAATCAGAGATCCGAGGCGCATAGCCATCCCGGCCAACGCAAAACTTGCACCTGGGGCTCAGCCCTCTCAGCCGAGTTGATCACCTGCACATTAGAATCGGCGCCGCCCAGCGGGGTTGTGGAGTCCCGAGCTACGAGGGGTTTGTCTGCGCAGGCGGCTGGCTCAGCCGGGCAGGCGTCCGTAGTCGCGTGCCCGCGGCGGGCGTTCATGCACCAGCCAATCCTGCGCTCGACTTTGGCCCGCCACTTGACGGCTCGAGCCCGTGAGACGTCTAGGAAGCCGGCAAGGCGAGGCGGCTGGCTGAGCGGGGCTGGCCGACGGCGGGCCGGCGGGCCGGGTCACGCAGCGACAGCCCACCTGAAACCCGCCCGGCCCGGCGCCCAGAAGCGAGCCGGGGCGAGACGACAGTTGAGGAGCATGGCCCGCGAGAAGTAGATGAACGCCTTGCTGGAGGCGGGCAGTGTTGAGTAGTCCCGTACCAGGCCGACGCGAGCACATCAGCCATCAAGACTCCACTCCACTAGCCACGGTCTCGGGAGCGCCACTAACCCTGACATGTCGTCCCCTGCCCGCTGGCGGGCGATGTTCGAGCAGGTCATGGCCTGGATCGCGGGCCGCTTTGGCCGAGTTGAGCCGAGGGCGAGTGCCCGTGCCTATCTGCTTGGGCTGCTGTCGCAAGCAGAGCGGAGGAACTGCCCGCAACTGGTCGAACAGACCGGTCACATCCGGCCGGGGCCGATGTAACGGCTGCTGCACTACGCCCGCTGGGACGCCGATACCGTCCACGACGATGTCCACGCCGACGCCGTCGATCACCTCGGCACCGACGGCGGTGTGCTGATCGAGGACGAGACCGGCTTCGTGAAGAAGGGCCGGGCTTCGGCGGGCGTCCAGCGACAGTGCACCGGCACCGCCGGGCGCATCGAGAACTCCCCGGTCGGCGCCTTCCTCGCCTACGCCACCAGCCGGGTACGGGCATTGTTCGATCGCCGGCTCTACCTGCCCGGGCGCTCCTGGTGCGCCGATCTGGAGCGCCGCCAGGCGGCCGGGATACCCGAGACTGTGCAGTTCGCGACCAAGCCCCGCCTGCCCTGGGACATGATCGCCGCCGCACTGGACGCCGGCGTGCAGGCACCGTGGGTGACCGGCGACGAAGCCTACGCCCAGGACCCGCAGCTGCGCGCCGACCTGTAGACACGCGGGGACCGGCTACGTTCTCCCGGTCGCCTGCTCGACCAGGGTGCGGATCAACCAGGGCCGAACCCCCGTCCGTGCAGACACCGTTGCCGACCGCTTGCCCGGCACCGCCTGGCAGCGGCAGGGTGCAGGCCCTGGCGCGAAGGGCCCCCGCTGCTACGACTGGGTCCGGCTACACATCGGCGTCGACGAACACCGCCACCTGCTCGTCCGCAGCAACCGCACCAGCGGTGAACTGCCCTTCTACCTGTGCTGGTCACCCACCACGGTCACGCTCGCGGCAACTCCCTCGTCGCCTCGGCCTGCACGGCGAGCTCTCGTTCCAGCTCCTCCAGTCGCGCGGGCACAGGCCCTCCCGTCCGGTGTCGGCGGACCCTGGCAGATCTTCCGTTCCGTTCACCGAAAGCCCAGGTCAGCGACGCCTCCGGCGATGCGTCAGGTGGCGCAACACTTCCGCAACACAACTATCCCTACCGGATCGGTATGGTTCCGAGCATGCCACCCACCGACCGCATCCGAGACCACGCCGGCCAGGGCGCCCCCACCGTCGCTGCCCAGCGCACACGGCGTCGGCTGCGCGCGGACCAGGCACGCCAGCTCGCCGACCTCCTGCGTCACCAGCTCCTCACGGGCGGCTTCCCGGCCGGCACCCTCCCGCACGAGTCGACTCTCGCCACCGACTATCGGGCCTCCCGCAACACCGTCCGTCAGGCCCTCGACCTCCTGCGCGCCGAGGGCCTGGTGGAGCGCCTCCCCGGCGTCGGCACGGTGGTCGTCGCCCAGAAGTACCCTCATGGGCTCGACCGGCTGATGGGCCTCGCGGAGACCCTGCACGAGCACGGCCGCGTCGCCAACGAGGTCCGCACCATGGGCCCGGTCCCGGCCCCCGCCCTGGTCGCCGAGCGCCTCCGCGTCCCACCCGGCACCGACGTCCTCTACATCGAACGCCTGCGCCGCCTGAACGGCCTCCCCCTGTCCCTGGACCTCACCTACATCCCCCTGGACATCGGCACGGCCCTGCTCGGCTGCGACCTGGAGAACACCGACGTCTTCCGCCTCCTGGAGTCCCTCACCGGCCAGCGCCTCGGACGCGCCGACATCACGCTGGAGGCGGTCAACGCGGACGCCCACTCCGCCGCCGTGCTGCAGGCCCCGCGCGGTGCGGCCGTCCTGATGCTGGAACGCCTCACGCACCTCGCCGACGGGCGCCCCGTAGACCTGGAGTTCATCCGCTTCCGCGGCGACCGCATCACGATGAGCGGCCTGCTGCACCGCTCCCTCTGACACCGCCCTCTCCCCCACAACAAGACCCACAGCGCGACTTTCCAGGAGACAGCCATGCCCTTGGTGCCCCAGCGGGCCGACGTGCCCGTGACCATCGACGAGTCGAAGTGCATCGACGGATGCACGCTCTGCGTGGACATGTGCCCGCTGGACTCCCTCGCCATCGACACCGACAGCGGCAAGGCGTACATGCACGTCGACGAGTGCTGGTACTGCGGTCCGTGCGCGGCCCGCTGTCCCACCGGAGCCGTCACGGTCAACATGCCCTATTTGCTCCGCTGATCCCCTTGACCTGCTCCGGTGAAAGGCCGAACCACCATGAAACGCACAGCAGTCGCAGCATCCGCAGTCGTCCTGCTGCTCCCGCTCAGCGCCTGCGGCGGTGACGCCGAGGCCGGCGACGGCTCCACGGTCACCGTCACCGTCGGCTACCAGTCCAAGACCATCAACACGGTCACGGCCGGCACCCTGCTCCGCTCCCTCGGCTACTTCGAGAAGCAGCTGAACGCGCTCGGCGAGGGCGTCACCTACAACGTCGTCTGGCAGGACTACGCCACCGGCGCCCCCATCACCGCCCAGATGACCGCCGGGAAGATCGACATCGGCTCGATGGGCGACTTCCCGCTGCTCATCAACGCCGCCCGCGGCAAGCAACTGAACCGCCCCACCCGTCTGGTCTCGGTCACCGGATACAACCTGCGCGGTGGCCTCAACACCATCGTCACCGCACCCGACTCCAAGCTCACCTCCCTGAAGGACCTGAAGGGAGAGAAGGTCTCCACCAGCGTCGGCTCCGCCGCCGACGGCACCCTCGTACGGGCCCTGCAACGCGCCGGCATCGACCCGAACGACGGCATCGAGAAACTCAACCAGCAGCCCGCGGTGGGCGCTTCGGCTCTGGCCTCGGGCAGTGCGGACGCGCTGTCGCAGTTCGTCGCCTGGCCCGGCCTGCTCACCTACCAGGGCAAGGCGAAGGCCCTGTACGACGGGGCACAGCTGAACCTGCCCACCTTCCACGGGGTCACCGCCCGCGAGGACTTCGCCAAGGACCGCCCGGCCGTCCTGGAGGCCTTCCTCAAGGCCCAGGCCGAGGCCACCGACTACCTCAACACCCACCCCGTCGCCGCCGCCGAGAAGGTCGCGAAGGCCACCGGTCTGCCCGCCGAGGTCGTCTACCTCTACAACGGCGCCCATGGCATCTCCACCTTCGACCCGGCCGTCAAGCCGCAGCTCGTCTCCGCGCTGAAGCAGGACGTGTCGGTCCTGAAGGCGGCGAAGCTGACCGGCGACGTGGACGTGGACTCGTTCGTCGACGACCAGTACCTGAAGAAGGCGCTCGGGGCGTCGTACGGGAAGCGGCTCGCGGCCACGCCGCCCGCCGCCGCGAGCGAGGTGTGGCCGAAGGGCGCCCAGGAGACCAGGACCTTCAAGTCCCCGGCGGAGCTGCTCGGTTACGTGGCCGCGCACTCCGACGGCATCCGCGCCGCCTACGTCCCCGACGCCACCACCGGCACCCTCTGGTTCGCCGACAAGGCGGTGTGGGTCGCCGACGGTGAGCAGCTGTTGCCGTTCGTCGCCCCCGCGACCGCGCAGGCCTACGTGGACGGACACGACGGAGCACAGGCCGTCACATATGCCGACGCCCTGGAGCGTGCCGCGTGAGCGGGCCCGCACCACGAGCCGCCCGGTACGCACTGCGGGCAGCCGCCCTCGCCGCCGCCGTCTGCCTGTGGCAGCTCCTGACCAGTCTGGACGTCGACCTGTGGCTGCGCTTCTCGCAGTTCCCCACGGTCGCCGACGTCGCCCACGCCTTCGCCGGCCGTCTCGCCGGGGCCGACTACTGGACGGACCTCACCGACAGCCTGACCCGCATCCTCACCGGATTCCTGCTGGCGGCGGTGCTGGGTGTGGCAGGGGGCGTGCTCGTGGCACGCTCCCGACTGGCCGAGGACCTGCTGGGCCCACTGCTGGAGGTGGTCCGTCCGATCCCGGCGATCGCCCTGGTTCCCGTCGCGATCCTGCTGTTCCCCTCCAACGAACAGGGCATCGTCTTCATCACCTTCACCGCCGCCTTCTTTCCGGTCCTGGTCTCCACCCGGCACGCCGTCCGTGCGCTGACGCCCGTGTGGGAGGAGGCCGTGCTGACGATGGGCGGCGGCCGGTGGCGGATCCTCGGCTCGGTCGTCCTGCCGGGCGCCCTGCCCGGCGTCTTCGGCGGCCTGTCGGTCGGCATCGGTGTCTCGTGGATCTGCGTGATCTCCGCCGAGATGATCTCCGGCCAGTACGGCGTGGGTTACCGCACATGGCAGGACTACACGATCGTCGACTACCCCGGTGTCTTCGTCGGGATGGTCACGATCGGCGTCCTCGGCTGGCTCACCTCCACGGCCGTGGAGCTGCTGGGCCGCCGCCTGACCCGCTGGCTGCCGCGCACGTCGTACGTCCCCGGCGCGCGCCTTCCGCGGCGGACGCGCGAAGCCCCTTCCCCCGCACCGGTCGGCCCCAGGCCCAAGGAGGACGTGTCTCATGACCAGCTCGTCTGACGTCCGTTCACCGTCGCGCACCGGCACCCGCCTCGCCCTGCACGACGCCGCTCTCGGACGCCGCGGCGCGCCCGTGCTGGACAAGGTGGACCTTGATGTGGCCCCCGGAGAGATCCTGACCGTCGTCGGCTCCTCCGGCTGTGGCAAGTCGACCCTCCTGCGCACGCTGGCCGGACTTCTGCCCCTGCTCTCCGGAGGGATCATGCAGGACGGACGCCCCCTGACCGCCCCGTCCGCCGAACGCGCCCTCGTGTTCCAGGAGGACGCCCTGCTCCCCTGGCGCACCCTGCGCGCGAACGTCGAACTTCCCCTCGCCATCAAGGGCTTGCCCCGCGCCGAATGCCGTACCCAGGCAGAGGCATGGCTCACCCGCGTCGGGCTGACGGAGCAGTCCCGGCACCTGCCGCACCGCGTCTCCGGTGGCCAGCGTCAGCGCGCCCAACTGGCCCGGGCCCTCGCGGGGGCGCCCCGTGCCGTCCTCATGGACGAACCGTTCGGCGCCCTCGACGCCCAGACCCGCGCCGGCATGCAGGACCTGTTGGTGGAGGTGCTGCGCGGCACGGGCGCCACCGTCGTCTTCGTCACCCACGACGTGGACGAGGCCCTGTTCCTCGGCGACCGCGTGGCCCTGCTGGGCGCGGGCCGCCTCATCGCCGTACGGGACGTACCGCGCCCGCGTGAGCGCGCCGCCCGCGACCATCCCGCCCGTATCGCCCTGCGGCACGAAGTCCTCACGTCACTCGGTTCTTGAAAGGCACCCTGGTGGACACCCCCCTGCAGATCCCGGCCCTCACCGACGCCGAGGAGATCAGCTGCGACGTCCTCGTCATCGGCGGCGGCACCGCCGGCACCATGGCGGCCCTGACCGCCGCCGAGCACGGCGCGGACGTGCTGCTCCTGGAGAAGGCCCACGTCCGCCACTCGGGCGCGCTCGCGATGGGCATGGACGGCGTCAACAACGCGGTCATCCCCGGCCGCGCGGAACCCGACGACTACGTCGCCGAGATCACCCGCGCCAACGACGGCATCGTCGACCAGTCCACCGTCCGCCAGACCGCTACCCGCGGCTTCGCCATGGTGCAGCGGCTGGAGTCGTACGGCGTGAAGTTCGAGAAGGACGAGCACGGCGAGTACGCCGTCCGCCAGGTGCACCGCTCGGGCTCCTACGTGCTGCCGATGCCGGAGGGCAAGGACGTCAAGAAGGTCCTGTACCGGCAGCTGCGGCGCCGGGAGATGCGGGAGCGGATCCGCATCGAGAACCGTGTGATGCCGGTGCGGGTGCTGACGGCAGAAGGGAAGGCCGTCGGAGCGGTGGGCTTTCACACCCGTACGGGCGCGTTCGTCACCATCCGCGCGGGTGCCGTGATCCTGGCGACGGGCGCCTGCGGCCGGCTCGGTCTGCCTGCCTCGGGCTACCTGTACGGCACGTACGAGAACCCGACCAACGCGGGCGACGGCTATGCCATGGCCTACCACGCCGGCGCGGAACTCACCGGCATCGAGTGCTTCCAGATCAACCCGCTGATCAAGGACTACAACGGCCCCGCGTGCGCCTATGTCGCCAATCCCTTCGGCGGCTACCAGGTCAACCGGCACGGTGAGCGCTTCGTCGACTCCGACTACTGGTCGGGCCAGATGATGGCGGAGTTCGCGGAGGAGGTCGCGAGCGGCCGGGGCCCGGTCTACCTGAAGCTGAGCCACCTCCCGGAGGAGTCGATCTCGGCCCTGGAGTCGATCCTTCACTCCACGGAGCGCCCGACACGAGGCACCTTCCACTCCGGCCGGGGCCACGACTACCGCACCCACGACGTGGAGATGCACATCTCCGAGATCGGCCTGTGCGGCGGCCACTCGGCCTCGGGAGTACGGGTCGACGACCACGCCCGTACGACCGTCCCCCGCCTGTACGCCGCCGGGGACCTGGCCTGCGTCCCGCACAACTACATGATCGGCGCCTTCGTCTTCGGGGACCTGGCGGGCGCGGACGCGTCCCAGTACACGCCGTACGAAGGGGAGTTGCCCCTCGACCAGCTGAAGCAGGCGCACCAGCTGATCTACCGCCCGCTGCGCAACCCCGACGGCCCGCCGCAGCCCCAGGTCGAGTACAAGCTGCGCCGCTTCGTAAACGACTACGTGGCACCGCCGAAGTCCGGTGCCCGGCTGTCGCTGGCCCTGGAGGCGTTCGAGCGGATGCACGACGACATCGCCACGATGGGCGCCCGCACCCCGCACGAGCTGATGCGCTGCGCGGAGGTGAGCTTCATCCGCGACTGCGCGGAGATGGCCGCGCGGGCCTCCCTGGCCCGCACGGAGTCCCGCTGGGGCCTCTACCACGACCGTCTCGACCACCCCCACCGTGACGACGCGTCCTGGTTCCACCACCTCGATCTGCGCAAGTCCCCCACCGGTGCGATGGAGTTCACGGCGCGTCCCGTGGCTCCCTATCTGGTCCCGGTCGACGGTCTCACCGCGATCGGCGGGCCCTCCCGCCGCCTCGGCGAGGTCCACCCGGAACAGGTGGCGACCGCTGGGGCCCGGGAGGCGGCGCCGGCGGCGATACGGCAAAAGCCCGCCCTGGCCGATTCGACCGCCCGCCCCGGTTCCGGCACGGACACGCCGGCCACACCGCGCCTGCTCGAACTGCTCTCCCTCGCGGAGGACGAGCCCCGGCTCTGCGCCCTCGCCCCTTACCTGACAGACCCCGAGCCCACCGTTCGCCGAACGGCGGTCACCGTGCTGACGGAGACGGTGCCGCCGGGCACCGGACCGGCACTGGCCGCCACGCTCGCCGACCCCGACGCCGGCGTCCGCGCTGCCGCGGCCGCCTCACTGCGCGAACTGGTCGAGACGCTGGACCCTGAACCAGCCCTGCGCGACGGCCTCGTCGCCGCCCTGTCCGAAGCCGATCCCGTCGCCCGTGCCGCCGCCCTCGACGTCCTGCGTACCCTGCGCCTCGGTGACACCGGGCTGTTCGCGGGCTCCCTTTCGGACGCGGACATCGCCGTGCGTGTCGCGGCCGTGCGAGCACTCGTGTCGGTCGACGCCGCCGGAGAGCTGGCCCGCGCGGCGACCTGCGAGCCGTCCCGCGAGGTCCGCGTCACCATCGCCAAGGCCCTGGCCACTGTGACCGCGGGCCAGTTCGACGACAGCACGTCGGGCGGCCCCGGACCCGACATGGTCCTTGCGGCCCTCACCGAACTCATCGCCGATCCCGACGCCCTGGTGCGTGCGGCCGCCTACGAAGCACTGGGCACGACCGGCTGCCCGGCGCCCCTGGCCGCACGCGCGGACGCGGCCCTGTCCGACCCGGCCTGGCAAGTGCGGGCCGGCGCGGCCACCGCCCTCTGCCTCGCGGCCCCCGGCCTCGCCGTACCCGCCCTCGCCAAGGCCCTCGCCGACTCCAACGCCGATGTCCGCAAGGCCGCCGTGGCGGCACTGACCCGGCACCGTGCCACCGAGGACGCCCGGGCGGCCTTGGCCACGGCGACGACGGACACGGACGCGGACGTCAGGGCCTATGCGGCCCGGGCCTTGTGAGCGAACCGCTGCGACGCAGACGACAGCTCCGGAGCGCGGGCAGCGACGTGGGCCGTACGGACAAGGGCCCGCATAAGCCATACGGAGGTTGACCGAGCTGCCGCGGCTGTGCGCCGAGGCCGAGGGAAGCCGGTGGTGCTCGATCCGGACTTCGACGGCGTCACCGAGCAGATCAAAGAGGTCCGCGCCGCCGCCGTGCGGCGAACCGCAGCCCCCGCGCGCCCGCGGCCTCGGCGCTCTGGCCGCCGCTGCTGCCCAGGATCCACACCTCGACGTCGGCGCCCTCGCCCGGCACGGTGTGTGCCTCGATGCCCTCCGGGGTCCGGTAGGTGGCGGCCAGCAGGGCGAGGATGTCGTCGATCTGCTGGGCGTAGTCCTGCGACTGGGCACCGGGCAGCAGGAGCAGCTTGCGCTGCAGGGCGATGCGGGGTGAGCCGAGAGGCGTTTGAAGGAGAAGAGGGGCGGGATCAGCAGGCCGTTCGGGGCCCGGCCGTCCACGACGGGGGTCACGGTCGCGGGGGCTGCGGTCGGTTGTGCCGGCGGGCGGCCTCCCGAGCGGCCCAGGCCGAGGTCGAGGAACGCTGGTGCGATCGTGTCCGGGCCTGCGAACGCTTGCGACGAGCCGGCAGTCCCTGAATGTGTACGGCGCGACGATCTTGCAGGTCCCACCCCTGCCCATGCCCGATCCGGACCACGGCTACGCGCCCGAGACTCAGCTCCCTGGGCTGAGGGTTTGCGGTGGCGTGTTGGCTTTGCCTGAACGGACCGCGGGGAGCGGCATGATGTGAGGAATCCGGGAGAGCAGACGGCCGCCGTGTACCGGCCGTCGCGGCGGCACAACGCTCGGGAGCGGGCACAGTGCCGTCGTCAGGGGCTCGAGCGAGTGCTGCTGACCCCGTCCCATGCCTACGCGTGAGGCAGCTGCGCGTTTCTTGCTCAGGGCAAAGAAGGGCTCCACGAAACACGCGGCTGTCCCCCCGTTGGGTCTCCCAGCGCCCGGTACACAGGCGGGTCACCACCGTCGGGTATTGCGCCGCCGTCGCAGTGCTGTGCGTGCGAGGTTGACGGACGAAGCCGTTCGGCGGTTCTGGCGCGCCGGGTCGCCCCGGTGGCCTCCCACGACGCGTGGCCGACGGACCACTACCCGCCGTTCCGGCTCGACATGGGCGGGCAGGAGTCCCCGCCGACGGACTCCCCGCCGACCGACATCCCGCAGCGTCCGGTGCCGTAGGACCGCCTGCCCGCCCATACCGGGTGGACCACCTCAGACACGCCAGGCAGAGGCAGGCGAGCCCGTCGGCCCGCGGCCTGGCCGCAACCGCCCATGACCGGTATCACCTGGGCACCAATAAGGTGACCCCATGTCTGTCACATTGAGTCCCACGAGAGCCAGAGCCGCGCTCCGTACATCGGCGCGTATCTCCGTGGAGCTGCTACTGGTCCTCGTGATGCTCGCAGCGGCGCTGTGGCTTCTGGGCCGAATATGGTCGGTGGTCTGGCCGCTCGTCATCGGTCTGCTCCTCACCACACTGACCTGGCCCCCGGCTCGTTTCCTCCGTCGTCACGGGTGGTCGCCCGCCCTGGCCGCGTCGGCCGTGACCGCACTGTTCCTCCTGGTCTGCGTGGGCGTCGTGGCGCTGATCGCGGTGCCGGTGGCGTCCCAGTCCGGCGAGCTGACCGATGGAGTGGTCGAGGGTCTTCAGAGGCTGCGCGAGTGGGCCGCCGGGCCGCCGTTGAACGTCGGCGACGATCAGATCACCAAGGCCATGGACACGGCGGTCGCCCGCGCACAGGACGGCCTCGGCAGCATGGTCACCGCGGTCGTCACGGGAGTGAGCACCGTGGTCAACGGCTTGATCACCGCCGTCCTCGCGCTTTTCCTGATGTTCTTCTTCCTGAAGGACGGACCGCGGTTCCTGCCGTGGCTGGCTCGCCAGTTGCCCGGCAGGCTCGCCACCGACGTCCCGACCGTGGCCGCACGATCCTGGGACACCCTGGGCTCGTTCGTACGATCCCAAGCGGCCGTCGGGCTGCTCGACGCCGTCCTGATCGGGCTCGGCCTGTGGATCATAGGGGTACCGCTGGTGCTGCCGCTGGCGGTGCTGACCTTCGTCTCCGCGTTCGTGCCGATCATCGGCGCCCTGTTCGCCGGTCTCGTCGCGGTTCTCATCGCCCTGGTCTCCAACGGCCTGACCGACGCGCTGATCGTGCTGGGCATCATCGTCGTGGTACAGCAACTAGAGGGCAACGTGTTCCAGCCGGTGATCCAAAGCCGTGGGCTCGGTTTGCACGCGGCAGTGGTCCTTTTGGCCGTGACGCTTGGCGGCAGCCTGGCCGGCATCGTGGGCAGTCTCCTTGCCGTACCCGTCGCCGCGCTGATCGCGGTCGTCTGGAACTACCTGCGCGACCAACTGAGCGAGCCCAACGAGGAGTCGGACGAGGAACCGATGGGCGTCCCGGCGTAGCGAAACTCGGTCGCCGCGCACCGGCCGGCCCCACGCCGCGAAGCATGCAACAGCCGCAACGCGGGAACCGTGCGGCCAGCGAGGCCGAGGGAACTTGGATGTACGTTGCTCGCGGGAGGTCCAACCAACTCGGCAGGCAGAACGGTGTCCTTGTCGTCGATGGCGAAGGCCCTCACCCGACGGTGCCGACGGCATCCGCGTCGGCGGGCTGAGCGGTGGCCTGGGCCTCCAGCGCGGCGATCCGGGCCTCGATCCGCTGCTCCTTGTCGACCAGGCGGCCGTAGCTCAGCACGTATACCCCGCGGCGTTCGCTGCGAGCTGGGTGCCACCCAGGGCGACGGGCCCATCTTGAACGTGCCGACCTTCTGCGCGAGGTCCAGCGGCTGGGTGCACACGTGCGCGGGGCGTCCAGGCAGCGGCGGAACCGCGAGACCGCCCGCTGGAACTCGAGGCGTACGCATCCCCACGAGTCCGAGGCCGCTGCCCGGTCGGAGCGGCGGGACGAGCGACCGCCGCGGGTCTCCACGGTGACGACGCGGAGCCTGCCGTCGAGCTCCCGCACTTCCCCCGTGGCCGTCCCCTCTCCATACCGGTAGGCATTTCGTGAGTGCTTCTTCAACGACCCGGTAGATGCCACACCGACGTTGGGCTCCACGAAACCGGCGAGGGAGGTCGATCGAGGGTCGGATGTCGAGGCCGATGCTTTCAAAAGAGGCGACACGTCCTTGCAGGCCACTGAGCACCGCGATGGGCCGTGGCCTCGTCGCCGGAGACCTCGTCCCCGAGGCGGAGGAGCGCGAGGATGCGCGTTTCGACGACGACGGTGCGGGCGCTGGCCGTGGCGGAAGGAGGCCCTGCCGGGAGGACTCGGCGTCTTCGGGCAGTCCGATTTCCGCGGCGCCGAGATGCATGCTCAGCATCGCGACCTGGTGGCGGATGACCTCGTGGAGGTCCCGGGTTATGCCGAGTCGTTCTTCGGTCGCTCGACAGCACGAGCACCGCCATGATCCACACCGACGAGGGGTCGTGGCCCACCACTATGACAGCGACGGAGGCCGCGCTCGTCACGACCAGTCCTGCCCACGGGTGGAGAGGGCGACACCGCTGTCGGCGAGGACACGTCCGCGGGTCTCCCTCGCTGCCCGCTCCGGCTGCCGACGGCCCAGGAAGAGGGTGCTTCCCTCTCCTTGGGCTTCGTGGCTCGGCCGTTCCATGTCGTCGGCGACCGTGCGGTCGAGGGCCGTGTGGAGGCGGGCGACTTCTACGCGGGCAAGGACCGTCACACCGTCTACTTCACGGCGACCTTCGACAGACCGTTCACCCCGCACGGCACCTGGCGCGCGACCACGCCGGCTCCGAGTGAGCGCAACGCGGCCGGCGAGGGCGGCAACGGCGCCTGGGTGACCTTCGAAGCCGGATCCGACCGCGACGTCGTCGTCAGGGTGGGGCTCTTTCCACGGGTGCCGAGGGTGGCCGCAAGAACCTCAAAGCGGAGAGGGACAGCTCCTACACACCGGGGCACTCTGCGGACGCCCGCGTCTTCGCGGCACGCGGCCAGTGGTACCGCCGGTGGAACTGGTGCGGTACGGGCCTGCTCTGTCAGCCCGCGACTGATTGAGCGTTCTCTTGTACTCCCCCTCAGACGCTGCTCGTCCATCTCCTGAGCCGCACGCTCCTCGTTGGGACGGGCAGCGCGGCGACGGGGCTCGGCTCGGGGAACGGGCCGCTCTCAGCCGGAGGCAACATGGCTCACCGGCTCGGGTTGCGGTTCTGATTGCCGCGCCGGTGCGGCGTTCTTCTCCCAGAACCGGGTGGTTTGCACGTAGCCGTAGATGACCGAGGCCAGGGCCAGAATCAGAACCGGTCCGAATATTCGGGGCTGTTCGGCCATCTCCATCGGCACATAGCGATAGCACGCCAAGAGCGATACGAAAACGACCGTGCCATAGGTGACCAGCCGAATTCCCGACCGATCCCAGTCGCGTTCCTGCGCACGCAGCGCTGCCTCGATCGTGAGCGCGAAGACCACACCGACGATGAGATCGACGCCGTAGTGGTAGCCGAAGCCGAGTGTTGCGGCGAGCGTGGCGATCAGCCAGAACGTGCCGGCGTATCGCAGAAGCCGTGGGCCCTTGCGGGTATGGATGAAGATCGCGGTGGCCCACGCTGTGTGCAGGCTGGGCATGCAGTTGCGCGGGGTGATCCCGTCGTACGGCATGGGCTGCGGGATAGTGAGCGGTGGCGGTGTGTGGGGCCATAGGTCGGCCAGCGCCCACTGCACGCCTCCGGTTCCGGAAGCGCCCGGGCCGTAGGCGAAGACGGGCCCGACCACCGGGAAGATCATGTAGCAGGCCGGTCCGAGGAGGCCGATCACCAGGAAGGTGCGCACCAGATGGTGGCGCGGGAAGCGGCCCTCGGCCCTCACGTTGCGCAACTGGTACAGCGCGACGACGACCGCGGCTACCGCGAGCTGAGCGTAGACGAGTTGCAGGACATGGGTGCCGATGGGGCTGGTGGCCGCGACGATCCGGCCCGCCAGCCATGACGGGTCACCCAGTGCGTGATCGGCCATGGCCACATAGGGATCGAGCACCATGGGGCGGGTCTTCGCCGTGATGAGCAGCCAGGTGTCGCCGGTTTTGCGGCCGGCGACCAGCAGCAGACCCAGCCCCACGCCCTTCAGCAGCAACACACGTTCCTGCCCAGTACGGCGCGTGACAGCGATGACGCCGCACCCCAACATCACCCACAATGCGCCACTGCCGAAAAAGTACCCGTCCGGCACGTCGGAGTCGATCGCCCAACGCGCCAGCGCGAAGGCGACGTCGATGCCTACCGCGACACCGGCCGCGAGAAGCCGCTGCCGCCAAGTGAGCACAACCATCATCAAGGCCATACCCGCGTACAGCGGGCCCGGCTTGGCGGCGAATATCAGGTCCCTCGCCTGATTGGTCAACGGCCCCTGTACGCCGCAGCGACGCGCGACGATCTCCAGTGTGACGAGGAAGCCAAGTGCCGCCAGGGCAGCCGTGGTCCACAGCATCACCCGCGCCCGACGCCATGCGGCAGCGGCCATTACGCCGTTTATTCGCGACAAAACCCGCGATGATATAGATGTCAAGTGCCTGTCAGATTTTTATTAGGTGAACCAGGCAACCTGTTGCACTGGAGGGCACGGTTTCCTGGCAGGGAACGGAAGTGGATCGTCGATGGTGCGAACATGCTATCGGAGCGTTCAGGGCGGCCTTCCCTGACCACCGGCTCCACACCCCGCGGCCGTCCGGGAGGCGCGTGCCGGCCCGCCTCGGACGAGCAGGGTCGCGGCTGCCGGACGTTCATGGTGGCGCACCCTGCTCATTGCTGCCGAGCGTGCGGTCCCCGCGAGAGGGTCCAGTAAGGCGACGTGGGGGCCATTCGGTGATCGGCCGAGACAGTCGAAAGCGCTGCCCGGCAGCCGGGTCGTACGGCTCCACCCTGCCCCCAGATCGGCGCCCGGCCGTTCCGAGGCGCTGTTCGAGATGCGCCCCCAAAGCCATCGAGTCATCGTAAAAGGGATATAGCAGACCCGGCATGAGGAAAATAACATGAAGTCCGAGTACGATCTCACAGACGAGCAGAAGAAGGCCTACGCAGATAACGAAGCCGAACTCGGCAACATCGAGACGCAGATGCGCAGCATCCAGGACGCCGCCAACACACGACTTGCCGCGGCCCAACTGCGCTTCGACCCGGACGGCACGTACTGCTTGCAGTGCCCCTGCGACGAATACGTAGGGCCCAATCACACCTGTGGGAGGCGCACCTGCACTCATTCGAGACTCAGCCACAACGGCTTCGTCTGAGGGTCATCGCACCCCCCGGCGTCAGCCCAGAGAACACTTGGACGACCTCACCCGCTCGCGACGTCTCAGCGGCCTCCGATCCTCCGCGTTCAGACGGGCTGTGGTTCGGCGTCCAGTGACTCGTTCCGTCCCAGGACCCACGGCCCGGGGACGGTCTCGCAGACAGCCTCCAAGTCGGCGCGGGTCCGGCCCCGGATGTGCAGCCGGCTCTGGGCGCCCAAGCCGTCGGGCGTAGCACCTGCCCCGGGGCGGAGTACCAACGTACTGGAGAGTCCTCCGGCCCCATCCACATTGGGCAATCGGGTAGGGCGACCCGATAGAAGCGCTCGCGCACAGCACCAACCAGGTTCGCCGGAAGCTCGCACACGTTGTACAGCCGGCCTCCACCGCTGAACGGTGACTCGCCCAGTACGAGCTCTACGCAGGCCAGGCACACCCGGTCCATGAACGGCACCCAGCCATGCCGCGCCCCGACGAGCACCGGGGATCGTCGACGGGTTTAGCGATAGGGAGGTCACGTTCTCGGTCTCTCCTGCACCCGCTGGACCACCACCCACTGGCGCCAGTTCTTTCCCGGCTGCCCGCCGAACCGGCTGTAGAGCTCTGCTTCCTTGTTCACGAGCGCGTCGGCGGCCAGCCAGTACAGCTCGCTCCACCCGGCGATCACCTGGGTTTGTCGCTGAACGTCCGAGGAACCGGCTTCGCCAGCGCCGGCTGCTGTTCGCCGGTGGTCTGATTCCCTCGGTTGAAAAACTGCCGGAGCAGATCGGGATGTTCGTCGGACTTGGGACGCGTACGACTTCCGCGCGACACCTGATGGACATGGAGACCAGCGGAAGACTGTCCCTCACCGCGTTACGGCTCGCGGTCGACGTCATGTCCCACCAGCCCACCGGCCGCACGAGGGCTCCGCCGCCCCCACGGCGTTGCGCGCAGAGTTGGCGCGCCAGGTACGCGCCGTGAGCGGGCCTCGCGAGCAACGAGTACGGAGAAGCCGGCGGTGGGAGCACCCACCGCCGGCTTCTCATCGGCCTGTCAGTCGCAGTCCTGCCCGCTGTTGATGCACTGGACCACTTGGTTCATCAGGTCCTCGTCCATGACGTTGATGAAGTCGTTGTGGTCGGTGATCGGCTTGTGCAGCTGCTCCGGGAAGCCGTCCACCGCGTACGGGTTCTGCACCTGACCGTTCTCGACGGTCGGGGCCGGCACGTCGTACACCAGGCGGGCCTGGAGCTGTGGGATGGCCTGGAAGCCGTTCGGGCAGCTGCCGTCGGCCTGGACGAACGCCACGTGATCACGATGGTTGGCGCTGTCGGTGTTCTGTCCGTCCCAGCAGCTCTGGAAGTTGGACGTGCGCACCACCGAGCTGCCCTCGGGGCAGATCACGTACTTGTCCGTCACCTGCCGGTCCTCAAAGCCGGTGCAGCTGAACGAGGTGTTGGCGTTGGCGAGGCCGTTGGTGAAGGCCTTGGCGTCACCGGTGATGATGCGCAGGAACTGCGGCATGGCGACGACATCGCTCTTCTTGTTGCCGACGAACTTGAGCTCGGCCTGTTCGGCCTTCAGGATCTTGCCGACGTTGCCCTCGGCGCCGCCGCCCGCATCGGCGGCGTCGAACTCGTCGGTGCCGTCCTGGAGACGGAGCACCGGCCAGTAGTAGGTGGACTTGTCGCCCTGGTTCTGGCACGAGGTTTCCGCGTGGGCCAGGTCGTCGTCGCTGGAGAAGGCGTCGTTCCCCTGGTTGCCGACGTAGTCGTGGGTGTGGTGCGCGCCATTGTCGACGCCGGGGGCCACGATCAGGTTGTCGGAGTTGAACAGGTCGTTCTCGTTCACACCGCAGCTCGTGGTGAAGGAGCCGGTGGAACCGGCGTCCCCGTTGGCGGGCAGGCCGTTCGGCAGGTTGCGGGAGCCCGGCTGGACGTCCTCGATGTTGACGAAGTCCGCGGCCACCGGGCCGTTCCCGGCCTGACCACCGTTGCCCTCGGGCACCGGGTCCAGATCATTTCCCTGGCCCTGGCCCTCACCACCGCCGTTGCCCTGGCCCTGGCCCTCGCCACCGCCGTTGTCCTGGCCCTGGCCTTCGCCACCGCCGTTGTCCTGGCCCTGGCCTTCGCCACCGCCGTTGTCCTGGCCCTGACCACCCTGACCCTGGCCGTTGCCGTTGACGTCGGCCGGCATGCCCTTGCAGTCGGCCAACTGGGCGAGTGTGTCAGGGGTTTGGCCGCCGACCCGCCGGATGTTGATGCCGATGCGGTCGATGGCCGCGGTCCGCTTCGACTTCAGCGGGCCGAGGATGGCATTGTCGACGTAGCGCGGGTCACCGGCCTGGGCCTGACGCGTGGAGGCGAGCCGGGTGTAGGCCTCGCTGATCTGCTCGTCGAGGTTCGCCAGCTCCTTGTCCACACCTTGACGGGCACCGTCCGGTACGTCGGTGAGCTGCTGTCCCACGTCCGGGCACTGGATCGTGCTGATCGGCGTGCCCGCGGCCTTCGTCTGGTTGGCCGAGTTCTCCTCGTGTGCCGAGGCGTAGAAATTGGCCCAGAGCAGCCCGCCCCCACCGAGTGCTAGGGCCGCCGATGCGGCTATGGCTTTGGTGGCCAGCGGCGTACGACGTTTTCGTGTGTTGCGTCCCATGGAACTCCTCTGACTTTCATTTCGAGGGCATCGAGGTGCCCGGCAGGAGTGAATCGACTCCCTTCCACTTGAAGGGCTTCTGGGGGGTGTTCAAAAGTCCCCGGAAATTGATGCCAGATACGTGAGGATTCTTTTCCCTCAACGTCGCCTCGAATACCGAGAGTTGTTGATGCATGATGGATTCGGCCCGCCCGGTACCTCCCTGTTCCGGGCCCTGCGATGGAAGCGCCACGCCACCCCTGAACGAGCAATTATGCTGAGCATTACCCGTTCCCGCCCGTGGCGGCGACTCGGCGCGAATGACGCAGTCAATGACTGTGGAGTCGTATTGCGCAGTAAAGCTGCGCAGTTTCCCTTCCTTCCTGTGAATTCGATTGCATGCCTGACAAGTGAGACGCTGTCTCAGAGCACGTGAGACGCTGTCTCAGACCGCGGCTATGCCCTCCATGCCGGACTCGCCGAAGGCCGGCAGGTCCTCGACCGTCGTCACCTTGGTGAGAGCACCGTCGGACTCGACGCGGAACCCGTCGACGGTGCCCGAGGTGGCGTTCTGGACGTAGACGAACTTCTCGTCCTCGGTCACGGCGAGGTCGATCACTCCCTGTGACCTTCCGGAGGGCGGGGTGGCGATCCCCACCTTGTTGGTCAGGGAGAGCTTGCCGTGCTTGTCCATGCGGTACCCGGTGACAGTGGAGTTGCCGGTGTTGCCGCCGTAGAAGTACCTACCCGCCCGCTCCAACCAGCACAGGACTTCCTGCCCGCTGGCCAGAGGCTTCTGCAGGACCTTCAGCCTGCCGTAGCGTGTCACCTTGTACGTGGTGACCGTGGACTTCTCGGCCTCGGCGACGAGCATTCGCTTGCCGGTCCCGTCGAAGGTGATCGCGAACGGGACACCCCCGGCCGACTTGTTGACGACCGGCCGGGCGACGGCCGGGAGGCCGTTCCGCTTCAACGGGAACACATCGACGGAGTTGTTGCCCTTGGTGGTGACCACCAGGTTGCGTCCGTCGGGGGTGAACGCCACATCGCCTGGTGAGGTGTCGAAGCTGGGAATATCCTTGTTCTTCAGGCCCAGTGAGCGGTGGGACCCGACGAGCGGTTTGAGCCCCTCGCCCGTGATTCTGAAGCCCTGGACACTGCCCGCGCCGCCCGCGTTCATCACGTACGCGACCTTGCCGTGCACCGCGATGCTCGACGGGAACTTCCCACCGGAGCGGACGATCTGGCGGTCTGTCAGTCGCTGCCCTTCGACGCGGAACGAGGTGACCGTGCCGCTGCCGGCGTTGACCGCCAGCAGCAGCCCCGAACGGTCGTCGTAGACGAGTGAGCCCTGGGAGGCGAGTGAGTCGGTCGGGGCATCGACCTGATGGCCGCCCTTGCCGCCGGTCTCGTAGGTGGACGCGGGGCCGAGCCGCCCGTCGTCTCCTCGTGCGAACACATGGATGATGTTGCCGTCCAGTTCGTTGCCCTGCACGAAGAGGGCGTGATCGGCGCCCGCGGAACTGCTGGAATCCTGGCGGGCCGAGGCCGCGGTCACGGCCACGGTGGTCGCCGCCGTGACGGCGAGGGCCCCGCCGACCAGGACGATGCGCCGTGACCTGGGCTTCGCCCGGTGACCGCCGCGCGTGCCCGAGGCCCGGCGCGTACGGCCGCGCTCGCTGTCGATGTCGGTACCCATGGATAAGTCCCCTTCGCCGTGCCCGCTGTGGTGCCGTCCGCGATCTGCGGTACGGCACCACAGTGGCCACAAGGAGAGGGGTGCCGGTGCGAAATCACGGCCGCGTCAGGGTCTCGTAAGGTTTCGGTACGGCCGTGGGGCTCGGCCCCGTGACGGTCGCCGTGGGTCCAGCGCGGGGGCCCATGACCCCTACACACCGCACGATGAACCGGCCCAGGACCGCGTCCCGGCGTCGGCCGGTCCCTGCTCGGGCCCCATCACAGGACCTGTCGGGCACGTCGGCGGTTAACTCCAGTTCCAGCCAGCGGTGTTGGCATCAGACCACTCGCGTGTTGCAGCCTGCCCCCGGAGCAGCCGGCTGACTTGGCCGGGTTGATCTTCGCCATCCCGTGTCCCGCATTTACACCTGCCTAATGGGCGAGTATCTGGTCGCAGCGGCGCGCGAGCTGCTCCGCCGGGCGGTCAACCGTGGCCCACCCCAGCACGTTGCCGTCGGTTTGCCCTTCCGACGCAATCCGACATCTCGAGGCGCACATGCTTCGCTGCCTTCATGATCACGAGGCCGTAAATACGATGCCTGACATGCACTCCCAACCTCGAGTGGCTCCTCGCTCCACCGGAACCAACGAAGCATCGAGCCACCGTGACCTCTGAGGGCAGGCGAGGCAGACGACGAGTCAGCACAGTGATGGCTGCCCCCGTGATGAGGCCCTCGCTGTGCTGCGGGGAGGCGCACGTAGTGGCGGACCAACCCGACACGCGTGCGTGGTGCATCCCCAGCTCCGCTCCACGACCCAACACCCGAGAACGGGCCGCGAACCCGGCCGCGTCCTTCGGCTGGTCGCGGTGCATCTGCGCTCCGAGCGCGCGGGCCTACCTTGGAGGCGAGCGACCGGCAGCGAGAACACCAGTCCCCCGCCCTCAAGGACGGTGCCGTGTAGGCGTGCACGTAGAGCCGCTGCGTGCATGTGCTGGATGCGGAGAAGGGGGATCCGGCACGGCCCGTACGAGGTGAGTTGGGCTGCCGCTCGACACCCCTCAGGGCGGGTGGGACGCCTGACCGTGAGTAAGGTGGCGGCATGTACATGCGCAGGCGAAGAGTCAAGTTCACAGCGATGTCGGCTGTGGTCGTGCTGACCCTGACCGGGTTCTCGTCTGGTTGTGGTCATGCGAGCCGCGACGACTCCAGTTCGTCCAAAGGCTCGTCTGGCAGCGACGCGAAGAGCTCCGCAACGAGCACCGGTCGCGGCGGCGATACACACCGCTCGCAGCCCACCCACAGTGTCACCCCCACCACGCCCCCCCTCCGCCAGTGAAACCGCCCCGCCCCTCAAGGACGGCACCGCGACACTCATCAGCTGCGCGAGCCCGGACGACCCGTACGCGACCGTCGAGATCAGAAATCCGAACGCCCGCGACGCCGTCTTCACCGTGAAGATCGACGTCAAGGACAGGCACGGACTCACCATGATCGACACCGGCAATCAGGTATCGGTGCCCGCGAAAGACAAAGCGACCTACCGTGTAGCCATGGCCAGCACGGGGCGCCTGGACGAGATCGCTCGCTGCGAGGTCAACCCACGGGCCACTGCCGACCGGTGACGGCGCGAGGGCTCTCCGTGTCCGGAAGTCCGCATGGCACCGCACGACCGGCTCCGCTTGCCGGTGCCCCTGCGTGGGTGATGTCAGATCCGGCGAGGTCGTCCGATCGGTCTCTGCCCCGGTCTCTGGGCCGTTTGTGGATGCGGCCGGTCACGGCTCGCTTCCCCGCGTCACCTCTGCCGCGCCAGGTCGGCGGACACCTCCCTCGCGGCGCGCGCACCCGACGCCAGGGCGCCCTGCACTGAGCCGGTCGCTCGGTAGTCCCCGCAGGCGTACCTGCCTGGGCGGAGGCGAGTGGTGCGACTCAGCGGCCAGGGGGGAAGCATCGCCGGCAGCGCACCCTCGACCGTGTAGGCGGCGATCTGCTGCCAACCGCTGGTGTCGGCGCCATACAGCTCGGCCAGCCGCCGGAGCACCGCCGATGACCTGCCGGGCAGGTCCGTTCCCAGTACGGAGGTGGAGATCAGCGCGGCGCCGGGGGGTGCGTAGGTGGGAGCGACTTCGCTGAGTACGCAGGTGTTCAGGATCGCTCCAGTGCTGTCCACCATCAGAGTCGGTCCGGCCATCGGTGTGCTGTCGGTGGCGTGGTAGTAGGTGGTGACGGTGCGTGCGTCCGGCACAGTCACTTCCGGTAGTAGGCGGGTGGCGGTCCCCGGGTCCGTCGCCACCACGACAGTCCTGGCCGGCACCTCGCTCCCGTTGCTCAGCAGCACTCCGGCATCGGTGACCTCCGCGACGCGTGTGCCGAGTTGCAGGGCGTCGTCGGGCAGTCCAGCGGCGAGCTGGGCCGGCACGGCGCCGATGCCCTCCGCCGGCAGGCACAGGGAGCCGCGCACCATGCTCCGCCAGACCAGGTGGAAGAACCGCGCGGAGGTCTCCAGCTTGTCCTCCAGGAACACACCTGACAGAAACGGCCGCAGGATGTCGGCAATCACGGCATCCGACACTCCAGCCCGGGACAGGGCCGCCGAGGTGGAGACATCCCTGCGCCGTCTCGCGGCGGAAGCGGGAAGAACGGCGTCTCGCATCGTGAGTGCCGCCAGCGCGGCCACATCGCGGGCCGAGAAGACCCGCCCAGGCAGCCAGGCCCCGGCCGCACCGTGCTCTCGCGTCGGGTCGGCGAGACGGACCGGCCCTTTCGGCGTGTGCGCGATGAAGCCCGCGGTGAACGGCCGCAGTCGCAGGCTCCTCAGATCCAGGCGTCGCCTCACCTGCGGATAGGAGGTGTTGAACACCTGGAATCCACGGTCCAGCAGGAACCCCTCCCGCCGGTCCGTGCGCATCCGGCCGCCCACACCGTCGGACGCCTCCAGCAATGCCACCCGCCATCCGGCGCGGCACAGATCCAGCGCGCACGCCAATCCGGCCAGACCCGCCCCGACGACCACGATCGGTGCCCGGCGGTGTTCGTCGCTCATGCTGCTCCTCGGTCGACGCGGTACACGTGGCGCGCGGAAGACGGGGCCGCTCGCAGGGCCCTTCGTCCCGGCCAGTACCGGGAACACGCCGACACAGGCCCTACCCGCACGTGGCACCCAGCAGCGCCCGATCCACACCTGGGTGACGCAGCCGCGGCCTCCGGTCCAGCGGACCATGTTCGGTCGGCCGATGCCAGGCGCCACCACGACCAAGTGCCCCTGATGCGGAGACGTCAGTGAGCGACCACTGCCTCCAGGGCAGCGACCGCCTCGGCGAGGCCTGCCGGACGCGCCAGGCCGGGCACCGCCTGACCTGCCCAGCCCGGTCCGAGGGTCAGAACAAACGGCCTGCGGCGCGCTCCTCGTACGCCCCACTCCATGCCGGCCACGAACTGGGCCAGCGGCCTGCTGGCGATGGTACGCGACTGCGCCCACAGCCCCACGGCGGCCGGTCCGGTCCTGCGCACCGCGGCGACGAGCGACTCGGCGGGCAGGGCACCACCGAACATACGCACCGGAACATCCCTCTCCGTCAGCGCGGCGAACAGCACTTCCAGCGGCAGAGTGTGGTTCTCCCCCGGCACGCATGCGAGCACCGTGGTGGCGCCCGCACGGCCGGCGACCGTGTTGGGCGTACTTCGCCGCAGCGCGCCGGAGACGTGCCAGGAAAGGAAGTGCTCGACCTCGACGTACCTGTCCCCCGACGTCTCCCACTTACGACCGACCGCCTGGAGCGTCGGCATGATCACCTCCGTCCAGGCGGGCACGAGCCCGTGCTCGGCGATCGCGGTGAGCAGCAGTGCGTCCAGTGCGGCGCCGTCAAGACGCAAGGCGGCACGCGCGATGCCCCTGCATTCCTGACGTTCGTCACCGAGCAGCAGCCCGCTCCCCGCCCGGCTACGGCCGGGGGCCGACGGCGCCCCCTCCGCCGTCTGTCCGGGCGGGTCCGCCATCAATGGCTCTCCCGCGCGTGCCAGGCGCGCGGCCTCGGCCGGCGGCAATCCGGTCGCCGTCCATGCGCACATCCGCTCCAGCCGCGCCACGTCCCGTGCGGTCCAGCGCCGGTGCCGGCCACCGGTGTGCGCCTCGGGGCCGAGCCCGTACCGGCGGTCCCACGTACGGACCGTGGTGGGGGCCACCCCCAGGCGCCGGGCCACCTCGCCGGTGGTCAGCCTGCCCTCCTGCGGACCGAGCTCGCTGTCCCGGTTTTCACCGGCTCCGGAATCCGCGCTCATGCTGGCACTGTACGACGCATAAACGATGCATGTTGCTTGCGTCGCTTTTGCGTCCAAGACTGGCGACGTGCCCACGGCAGACGGCGAAGCAGCCGTCTCCCCCGCCTCAGGGAAGCACTACGAGGAGGACCTGGCCCTGGGGCCGCGTCGCCACCGTCGCCTCCTGAATAAAGCGATCTGAGGAGGGCGCATCCATGGCACCACGCACCGGCGAAACACAACTAAGACTTCGCACCGCGTAGAGACTCCTATCGAAGAGATGATTCTCATGATCTCCCGGACCCCCATCGCCATCGCCGCCTCGGCCTGCGCTTGCGCGCTGGCCCTCGGTGCGACCGCACCCGTCATGGCGGCTCCCGCGCAGACGCAGGACGAAGCCATGGTGTCCGTCTTTCACGGCATCCCCGGCATGACGGTCGACGTCTACGCCAACGGCGACGAACTGCTCAGCGACTTCAAACCCGGTACGGTGACCGCCCCGCAGTCCCTCGACGCCGGGACGTACGACATCCAGATCTTCCAGGCGGGTCAGAGCCCCGACGGCACACCGGCCCTTGAGAAGGAAGTGAAGGTATCCGAGGGCGGCAACGCCACGATCGCCGCACACCTCACCGCCGACGGCAAACCCCAGCTCACGGCGTTCACCAACGACGTATCGAAGGTCGACGCCGGCAAGGCACGCCTGACGGTCCGCCATGTTGCGGCCGCGCCCGCCGTGGACGTAAGGGCCAGTGGGCAGTCCGTCTTCACCGACCTGACGAACCCCAACGAGGACAGCACCACAGTCGATGCGGGCACCGTGAACACCGACGTCGTCCTCGCCGGCACGGACACCGTGGCCATCGGACCGGCCGACCTGGACCTCAAGGAAGGGACGTGCAACGTCGTCTACGCCTGGGGCAGCGCTCAGGACAAGAACCTGGCCCTGGCCACCCAGACGCTCAGCGGCATGGAATGAATGCCCAACACCGTTCACATGGGCGGCAGCCACTCCGCCATCACACTGAACGCCTCCACCTAGTCGCTGGCCTGGGCCGCCGCGGCCGGAGTGATCACGGTAAGCGGCGCCCCCGTTGTCCCTGCCGAGACCCCAACCGGTGTGACTGACACCCAGCGACGCTGACCGGATGCAAGGGGCGTACCGCTCGATGAGATCTTCGTGAACGACGCGCCTTCGGTCGCCGCTCAGAAGACACTCGGCGAGCACTTCCCCGGCGGGTCCGGCAACCCCGCCGTCATCATCGCCGACGCCGACCGCACCAGCGAGGTGACCGCCGCCGCCCAGGACACCGAGGGTGTGGCATCGGCCGACGCGATCTCTGCCTCCCGGCGGCCCGGGGCGGGGTCACCTGTCGTCGTCGACGGACGTGTGCGGATCGACGCCACGCTGGAGGCCGCCGCGGACAGCGACGCGGCGAAGGCAACGATCGAACGGCTGCGCGAAAACATGCACGCGGTCTCCGGGGCCGGTGCTCTGGTCGGTGGATACACGGCGCAGCAGTACGACACCCAGCAGACCGCGGCCCGGGACCGGGCGGTCATCGTGCCGGTCGTGCTCGCGATCATCCTGCTGATCCTGATGCTGCTGCTGCGCTCCCTGCTCGTACCCGTGCTGCTGGTCGCGACCGTCGCGCTCAACTTCCTGGCGACGCTGGGGGTGTCGGCGCTGGTCTTCGGGCACCTCCTCGGATTCAGCGGCACGGACGCGTCGGTGCCGTTGTACGGCTTCGTCTTCCTGGTGGCACTCGGTGTCGACTACAATATCTTCCTGATGTCCCGGGTACGGGAGGAGGCACTCGTGCACGGCAGCCGGCAGGGAGTGCTGCGGGGGCTGACCACCACCGGCGGAGTGATCACCTCAGCGGGTGTGGTGCTCGCAGCGACCTTCGCGGCCCTGACGGTGATCCCCCTGGCTTTCCTGGTACAGATCGCGTTCATCGTCGCATTCGGCGTTCTCTTGGAC
The DNA here is from genome assembly GCF_043673425.1 of Streptomyces sp. M41. Classification (NCBI taxonomy): domain Bacteria; kingdom Bacillati; phylum Actinomycetota; class Actinomycetes; order Kitasatosporales; family Streptomycetaceae; genus Streptomyces; species Streptomyces sp. M41. Next base: position 55,152 of record NZ_JBIMKE010000010.1, read on the forward strand.
ACCCTCGTGGTCCGCTCACTGCTGGTGCCCGCACTGGTCATCGACATCGGGCGCCGGGCGTGGTGGCCCAGCGGCCTGGCGCGACGCGGCGTCAGGCCTGATGAGGCGCAGGCGAGGCATCCCGTGTAGTCGGGGCCGGAGTCACGCCGAGCCCAAGTGGACCGTCCAGCAAGCGAGGAAGCGGTCCACGACGGGTAGCCCAGGCAGCCACTGCAGACTCCGCTCGGGTTTACGGAACCGAGCATCCTTCGAGCGCGGCGAGTCCCACCTGTCGAGGATGGCCACGCCCGACACACCGGCCACCATGCCGGCCGCGCCACGGGGGACCGCACGGACCGGCCACAGCGGGCTTGCATACGATCACCGGGTTGCCCGCGCTACGAGGAGCCCGCCCAGTGACCGTCATCCCGCCGCCCCGCACCACGGCCGGTCTGCTCTCGCTGCATCTGCTGCCTCGCCTCGAGGACGGCGAGCAGTTGCACGCGCTCATGTGGCGGGCTGGCTCCGGCTGGCGAATGATCAGCAGCGCCGTCCTGGGTGGCGGAATCGGAGAGCGGACGTGGGTGATGAACGCCCAGGTCCCACACGGCTACTGTCGTTCCGACCCCGAACGTCACATCGCCGCCTTGGCCCAGGATGCCGGCGCGCACGGATCGGGAGTCGGCCTCATGACGGCCGCCGACGTCCAGGCATATGGCCATGCGAGCGACGGCGGCGTCGAAGCCGTCGCCACTGCGGGGCTCGGCGTACGCGGCTGGGCTGCCTCCCCGTCGGTCGGCACGGCCGTGCCGCCAACGCCGGGCACCGTCAACATCATCGCCGCTCTCCCGGTGGCGCTTACCGACGCGGCTCTCGTCAACGCGGTCGCCACAGCCACCGAGGCCAAGGTGCAGGCACTGCTCGATCAGGGGTACGACTGCTCCGGCACCCCCACCGACGCCGTCTGCATCGCAGCGCGCCTCCCGTCTCCCAGTCAGGACCCCCATGCGTTCGCCGGGCCTCGCTCGCTGTGGGGCGCTCGACTGGCCCGGGCCGTACACGAGGCCGTCCGCGCAGCGGCCACGCCCGTAGCGGCATCCGGGCGAGCAAGCAGACGTCCGGCAGCCGGGGCAGGCGCCCTGAGGGGCACGGCCACTACCGCCTAGCCTCGCGATCAGCGCTTCCTGGAGAGCCTGGCGGACAGGCGGATCAGGATGGGAACCCGCGTGACATCGGACCAGGGGTGGGCGGTGTGCAGGCGAAGCCACTGGTAGCCATCGCCGGAGAGGCTGGCTGCTGGACACCTGCGATCCAGCGTCGCGCAGCGTAGATCTGGCGCCCTTCGGACGTAACCCAGCCGCGCCTGTCCGCGCGAACCAGCAGCCGCCGCCGGCCCATCCGGGGGCCAGGCCGAGCGCCGTACTGTCTGTGCAGTGCAGGAAGGCGCGCCAAAGCGTGCCAGCCACGTCCTCCTGTGTTCAGGGGGTGCCGGGGATGGCGGCCAGGACCAGAACGAAGAACGGACCGCGGCCACCAGCACCAACTCCCAGACTGTGGGGGCCGGCAGGGCAGCAGCCGCCACCCCGCCCCGATGCTGAGCACGAGCCCGATTCCCAGCAGCCGGCCTGGCAGTGCACCGCCGCGGCGCAGGTCGTCGACGCGCACGGACGCCGCATCCGACATGGATCCCCATCGCTGCCCGCACGGGCCGTGCCCCGACCCTGCTGCATCATGCGGCGGCGCATCGCGAACGACATGTGCGCAATCCGTGTGAACCGGGTGCCAGGCTGCCGCTGGGAGCAGTGACCGGGGCGTAAGACTCGCCTGGTGCGGTTGCCCCGGTGAGGGACCGCCAAGGGCAGCATCCGGTGCACCGGAGGAGCGAGAGAACGGGAGGCTGCAGGTGGACGCCCCGCCGATCGGGCCGTTCGGCCCCCGCCAGGCAGCCGAGCGCGTGGTGCGACCGCGACGACGACTGCGGTCGGGAGTCACGCAGGCGTCGTCGTTGATTCTCGGCGCCGCGCTCGGACTGGCGCTTCCCCGGATCGAGGGTGGGCCGGCGGTCGCCTCGACGCGCACGGTCGAGGTGCTGGGCGCGGTCGGCGTGTCCGTGCTGGGTGTGACCTCGCTGGTCTTCTCGGTGCTGTTCCTCGTCGTGCAGTGGGCCGCGAGCACCTTCACCCCGCGCCTGGCCCTATTCCGTACCAACCCGCTGGTCTGGCGGGTCCTGGCGTTCGCGATCGGACTGCTCGCCTACACCGTCACCGCGACACTCGCCATCGGGGCGCGCACCACCGTCTCGGTATGGGTGCCCACCGTCGCGCTCGTCCTTGCCGTGCTCGCGATCGTGCTCGTACGCAGGCTGCAGCTCACCGCCTTCCGATCGATTCAGCTCGCCCATGTGCTGGCCGACACAGCCGAGCAGGCCCACCACGTCATCGATGCCTTCTACCCCCGACCTGATGAGGAGGAGCCCGGCATCCGCACGCAGCCCGCACGGGAACCGAGCATTCTGCCTCTGGTGCGGAGCATCGTCAGCTGGGACGGGGCGAGCACCGTCGTGGAACAGCTCGACCTGGAGCAACTGGTGGCGACCGCGCGAGCAGCCGGTGCCGTCGTGATCCTGCGCGTGCCCGTCGGTGCCACCGTCCACCCGGGTGCCCCGGTCGCCGACGTACGAGGTGGCCGACTCGAGACGCGCCAGGTGACGCGGGCCTTCGTCGCCGGCCGCGAACGCACGTACCACCAGGACCCTGCCTACCCGCTGCAAGTGCTCGCCGACATCGGACTGCGCGCCCTGTCTCCCGCCGTCAACGACCCCGCAACCGCCGTCCAGGTCCTGGAGACCGTGGAGGGCCTGCTGCTGCGCCTGGTGACCGCGGACCTGGACGCGGCGTCGGTGCCTGACGCGCAGGGCAGTGTGCGGGTGGTCCTGTGCCTGCGTACCTGGCTGGAATTCCTGACCATCGCCGTCGACGAGATCCTTGGCGCCGCTGTGAACTCGCCCATGGTCCTGTCCTGCGCACGCGATCTACTGAGGCGGCTGGCGGCTGTCGCCTCCGACGACCGCCGTGAACCGGTCGATCAGCGACTGGCGTGGGTCGAGCGGCAACTCGTGGACCGGCACCCGCCGTTCATGCGGCAACCGTCAGGCTGATGCGCCCACCACGCCGGCCAGCGGCGCAGTACGGCCCTCAAGGAACGCACATCAACTTCCTGTGCCGCTACCAGTTCGACGTCACCGCCAGCGGGCCCACCGCAGGCTGCGCCCGTTGCGTGTCCCGTGCGCCCCGATGAAGGCGATGGCGAGGAAGGGCAGGCGGTACGGCGAGGTGCCCTGTGCCGCCGGGTGTCTCGTGCGCGGGTGGATCCGGCGCTTCCGAGTCGTGGCCGGTGGCCGCTTGTCCTTACCGCTGACTGTCGGTGCCGGCGGGATCGGCGGGATCGGCGGGATCGGCGGGATCGGCGGCAGCCTGTACGAGGTTGTGCTCAAGGATGACCGGCCGTTCGAGCGTGATCGTCACCGCGCCTCAGACCCTAGCGTGGCCCCCACCAAGCCGGGGAGACGCTCAATGCCCACACGTCGCCCGGTTGGTGAGCCTTTTCAGCATCGACATCGTGATCACCGCTCCCATAAGGGTCAGGGTCGTCAACGACGAAGATGCGAGCACCAGATCCGACCACGCGATAGCGGTGGACGTCCCCCGAGAGGTCGTCAGGCTCGATGGTGCTCCCCAGAGACAGAATCGCGGCCTGCAATTCTGTGAACCGGGCGCGGGGCGCGAACTTCCCGTACCGCTCGGTCAAAGAGACCGGGACGGAGAGGCCATGGATCAACCGGTGAACCTGCACACTGATCCCGAAACAGGACAGCAGCCCTTCAGCATCAGAGAAAGAGAGCTCCAACAGCCCGTAGTCCCGGCGGAGCAGCCCTGTGCCCGGATCGTCGAAGTAGTCCGGTCCTACTGCGGCTTCCCATGCCTCAGGACTGGATCCGATGCCGGTCCCAAAGACGTCGCAACTCGTGGCGACGTGTGCGTAGAAGTCCAGTTCGGACACCCGTTGATCTCCTTGAGTCAGTCATATGTGCGGACCGAACCCTAACGGCAGGGATGTGCACCATGTAGGACGTGAGCGGGCGGCCCGGCGACGAAGCCGACATTCGACCTGCCCTGTCGGACGGGCCCTAGGTGTGTTGATCACGAGCGTTGTTTGCGCCGGCCGGGCTTCATCATGGCGAAGGCCCGCGGCCGGCGCACCGGACGACCATGCCCTCGGACGCTCACGCGGCGGACTGACCTCCAAGATCCACCTGGCCTCTGACGGCCGCTGCCGTCCCCTGGCCTTCCACGTCACACCGGGCCAGGCAGGCGACGCGATCCGCAGCCGCTCCTCCCCCCACCCGCCGACGCGCCTCCGCCTCACGCGACGCGGCAGCCTCCGCGCAGAACGTGCGCTGGTTCGCCACCGCCACGCCGATGGCGAAGGCACGACGAACCAGCCGAGCTGAGTCCCGTTGCGCAGATCGAATCCGGGAACATGACGTGCGGCCTGGGTCACCAGCACCGCCGCGACACACGCGGATGCGTACAGGGCCGCCACCCGCAGGGACGCGGTCAGCGCCAGCATGTACAAAGGCGGGCGGAAAGACCAGGGCCGTGAGATAGATCGACCACAGGACCGCTGCCAGGACGGCGATCAGCGCGGAAACCGGCCATCTGCGACACGCAGGCAGCGGGACACAGCTCAGCATCGCCGCGCGACCTCCGGCCAGGTCGGCACCTCGCCTTCGACGGCGACCGGCACACTCAGCATCACCGCACAGGACGATCGCACCCAACCGCGCCCGGTTCCGCATGTGTCGACGCTACGTCAGGACGACCCGGCCACCTGTCGGGCGAACCGCCGATCCGGTCCGCCGCAGACTTCGACACCCCGAACAGCGGAGCGAGCCGGCGCATCGTCAAGTTGGTTCGCCAGTACGCCGCGACCAGCAGTGCCCGGTCCTCCAGCGGAAGGCTCCATGGCCGGGCCCTTGCGGACCGCGTCCGCACCCTCACGACGCAGAACCGCCACCAGCTTCCCGAAGGCACGCGGGCTCAGCCCGGTGAACGGGGCTATCCAGGACGGCTCCGACGCCGTGTTCACACCAGCCACACGGAGTCATCTCCTGTGGCCCGGGAACTCCGCGTGATGTCGCGCAGAATCCGATGGTGCGGCACGGCTCTGGCGTCAAGAATCACCAGATGCATGAAGTGAAGCTGTCCGACGGGATCATCACTCTGTCCCCCCTGCGCCTGGACGATGTGGAGGCGCACCTCGCGGGGGAGGACGAGCTACTCGTTCGTTGGCTCAACGGCGGTCCCGGCACGCGGGAGGGCATCGAAGCGTACTTCCGGCACTGCCGGGAGCAGTGGGACACCGCCGGGCCACTCCGCGCGTTCGGCATCCGGATGGGTGCCGACGAGGTGCTCGCGGGCACGATCGACTTGCGGTTCGCAGGAGAAGGTCTGGCACCCGGCCAGGTGAAGGTCGCCTACGGCCTCTATCCGTCCTGGCGGGGGCGTGGCCTGGCTACCCGCGCGGTCCTGTTGGCGTCCCAGTACGCGGCGAGTGAGGGTGGGGCGGAGGCGGTAATCCAGGTGGAGCCGGAGAATCCCACATCTGCCGCAGTCGCGCAGCGGGCAGGGTTCACCCCCGGCAAGCCGACGCACAGCAAGGACGGCACACGCTTCGACTGGTACATCCGGGACCTGCACGCCGCCGCCCGGTGACAACGAACAGTTACGGGACAGCCCTTAGCCGGCGTCAAGCGCATCAGCACCATCAACGGGGTCACCCTTTACAGCGGGGTGAGGACCGAGGCCCAGGCCGTCGAGCTGTGTGCCACCGCCTTCTGCGCCTACAGTTCGAACGTCGGGGTGGTTCAGGCCGCCGACGACTGTGGCGCGCGCTCGTACATTCCACCGAACTGGCGGACGGGGGCCGCCGGGGGTTGGTGGCAGAACAACCTGCCCACAGGCTTCGTCTCCATGTACAACAACACCGGGACCGACATCTACGACACACCCGACGCCTACTCAGTGGACTGGGATGCGAACTGGGCCCCCGTCCGCTTCTGGAAGGTCCAGTGCGGGAACCCGTGACAGGTCGCATGAATCATGCCTGGCGCTAGGGGCGTCGGCCGAGGAATCGTCCGAAGGAGGAAGGTGGCGCCCTCCACGGTCGAGCCCTCCCCCGACCGGCCCGGCCACATCGCCCTTGGGAGCCCCGCCATGTCGGCCAACGCGCCCTGGTGAACGGCGGCACTCGCCCGTTCGGCTGCGGTTGCCTCGCCGGCTGTACCGTCCCGCGCTGTTGTTGACACGGACGTGTCCGTCGAGCGGGAGGTCGTCGCTCCGGACATTCAGCCGGCGAAGTGAGTAGGACGGAGTATGCCCATGCCTCGAATACGCGGGCTCACGGCGGGACGACGACGCCATATCGCGGTCATCGCGGCTCTCGCAGCCGGCTCGACGGTGTTGGCCGGGCCGAGCCCTGCCTGGGCAGGCGGTGCGCCCACGCCTTCCGCGCCCGTCGCACGGCTGGACTGGAGTCAGTGCGTTCCCGGCAGCGAGTTCGACTGCGCGACTATGAAAGTGCCGCTGGACTACAGCGAGCCCGGTGGTCGCACGATCGAGCTGGCGGTGGTCAGACGTGAGGCGACGGCCCCTGGTCGGCGCATCGGCACTCTGTTCTTCAACCCCGGTGGTCCCGGTGGCCCCGGAACGGTGCAGATGCCGGACAGCTACGAGAAGTTCCCGCGCGAGGTGCGGGAGCGGTTCGACATCGTCAGCTGGGACCCCCGCGGGATCGGCAGCAGCACCGCGATGAACTGCTTCGCGAGTCCCGAGGAAGCCGCCGAGTGGAACGCGAGCAAACCGGCGGGATTCCCCGTGGGGGCCAAGGAGCGGGCGGCCACCTTCGCCGCGTACAAGGATCTTGCGTCGCGTTGTGAGAAACGCAACCCGGAGCTGATACGGCATGTGTCGACCGCCGACACCGCCCGCGATCTCGACCGGCTCCGCCAGGCAGTGGGGGACGCGCAACTCACTTATCTGGGCATCTCTTACGGCACGATCCTGGCCGCCACGTACGCCAACCTGTTCCCTGACAAGGTCCGCGCCATGGTCCTGGACGGCAACTGGGACCCGCAAGCCTGGACGAACCACGGAGTCGACGACCGGCCCCGCCTCACCAGCTTCCTCCGTCTGGGCTCGGACCGCAGTGGGGCGGAGACCCTGGACAAGTTCCTCGACCTGTGCGGGGCCACGACCGCCGCCCGCTGTGCGTTCTCCGCCGGCAGTCCTGAGGGGACCCGGGACAAGTACGACCAGCTGATGCAGCGGCTGCGGAAGGATCCCGTGGGCGCCTGGACCTATCCCGCCACGGTCGACAGCATCATGAACGGCCTCTACGTCGTCCACCCCGGGTGGACGGATCTCGCGGGCAGGCTGCAGGATCTGTGGAGGGGCCGCGAGCCCCAGCCGCCCACTTTGCCGCCCCCGCCGGCGGTCAGGAATCCGAATCCGTACGTGGGCGAGGAGCAGGGGACCTCGGTGCTCTGCGGCGACAGTCCCAATCCGCGTGACCCCGGTGTCTACCCGGCCTTGGAGGAGGGCGCCGCCGCCCGCGGGGGCGACGCGGGACGCCACTGGACCTGGGCCACCGCGGGATGCACCTACTGGCCGCTCTCCCCCGACCACTACCGCGGCCCATGGAACACTCCGACGGCACACCCCCTGCTGGTCATCGGCACCGCCTACGACCCCTCCACCCCCGCCCCCGCCGCGCGAGCCATGGCCAGGGAACTGGCGGACGCCCGCCTCCTCAACCTCGACGGGTACGGGCACACCGCACTGCTCAATCCCAGCAGCTGCATCCAGGCCCACGAAAGCCGCTACCTCATCGACGGCGTCCTCCCGCCGCCCGGGACGACGTGCCGGGAGCAGGACACGCCCCCCTTCGCCACACCCAGGCCGAACGGCGGCGTCTCCACCGGCGGAGGTGGCATGGCCGGCACCACGGTTCCCTGAACACACCCGTTGCCGCCACGCCGGTACGCCGGTACGCCGGTACGGCGGTACGGCGGTACGGCGGTACGGCGGTACGGCGGTACGCAAGTGAAGTACCCGCCGTGGGCGGCCGGCGGGAAGGTACCAGGGTGAGTCCTGCCTAGGTGTGTCACACCCAGGCAGGACTGGCTAGGAGCGGCCTAGCCTGAAGTGGTGTCCAGTAACGATCTCGGAGATTTCCTGCGCGCCCACCGCGCGCGCCTGCGACCCGGCGACGTCGGGCTCGCCTCCTATGGCACACGCCGGGTGGCGGGGCTGCGACGGGAGGAGGTCGCCGTCCTGGCCGGCATGAACAGCGACTACTACGCCCGCCTCGAGCAGGGCCGCGAGCGGAGCCCCTCCCCCGGGATCCTCGAGGCCATCAGCAACGCGCTGCGGCTGGACGACGAAGCACGAGAGCACATGTTCCGGCTGGCGGGCACCGCACCGGAAGGCGAGCGACCCCAGCCGCGGGAAACGGTCGGTCCTGCGCTGCGGCAGCTGCTGGACGGATACCCGAACGCCGCCGCGTTCGTCCTGAACCCTGCCAACGACTTCCTGGCCTCGAACGCGCTGGCCGACGCGCTGTTCTCACCGTTCGAGAACGTGGACAACTTGGCCCGCATGACCTTCCTCGACCCGGCCGCCCGGACCTTCTTCACGCATTGGGGGCGGGCAGCGCAGGCGGTCGTCGCCGGACTTCGCCATGCCACGGGACTCGACCCGCACTATCGGCGCCTGCACAACCTCGTCGGCTCCCTGACCGAGGCGAGCGAGGAGTTCGCCTCCCTGTGGCCCTCGCACACCGTGCATGCGAAGACGCGCGACCGCAAGGAGCTTCTCCACCCGGACGTGGGGCCCCTCGACCTCACGTACCAGGTCTTCGACGTGCGCGGAGCGCCGGGCCAGCAGCTGGTGATCTACCACGCGGAACCGGGGAGCCCCGGCGCCCAGGCGCTCGCCTTGCTCGGCAGCCTCCACGCCGTCGGGTCGTGAATCGCCAGTTGGGGCGAGGTCAGCGGCGGGTGAAGCGGTAGCCGGCGTGATGGAGGCTGCCGTCACGGAATTCGCCGAAGGCCCAGAAGCCGAGGTCGTCGAGGTAGTCGATGCGGTTGCCGGTGATCCAGTAGCGGCCCTGGTAGGCGCTGCGGCGGTTCCCGCGGGCCTCGTCGTAGCGCCCGTCGGGCAGCAGCTCCTGGCGCACGAAGTCGTTGTCGTCGATCCACATGCCGAGGAACGGGTGCGCCGGGTCGTGGGCGAGTGTCCCGTCGGTGGCCACCCGCGGGGTGGTGTCGGACGGGTCGAGGGAGCGTCCGTCGTAGAGGCGGACCTTTCCGCCGGTTATCAGGAGGTCCAGGTGAGTGCCGCGCGCCGGGACCGCACCGGTGGGGGTCCCGGGGGCGTCGGCCAGACGCAGGACGGCGATGTCGGCGGGCCGGCCGGGCGTGAGAGTCGCGCTCGTGCGGGCGCTGGTGAAGTCGGTGGCGGCGGGGAGCACGAGGGTCCCGGCACAGTCGATGACGATCATGTTGTCGTCGTCGGCCGCGGTCAGCAGGCCGGGGCCGACTCCCACGATCACGGTGCCGCCGATGAGGACGTCGGCTTCCTGCCAGTCGCCCAGCACCGGGTTGCCGGTGATCACGGTGGCCCCGGTCAGCAGGAGCGGTCGGCCTTCCGGGGTGCGCAGATCGCGTACGACGACGCTGTCATCGCGGTGCGTGCTCGCCCAGGGCGTGGGGGTCATGTCTGTACCTGCTTCCGTCATCGGGTGAGGCGGGGAGAACGCCGGGGGCGGTTGGGGACGGCTGGGGTCACACGGTGGACGCGTTCAGCACGTACGCACGAGAAGCCGCGACTTGGGCGCGCAGGGCGGGCAGGTTCACGTCGAGGACCTGGCCGTTCCACTTGCGGGGCTCTCCGTTGATGAGGACGGCGCTGACGTTGCGGGCGTCCGATCCCAGGACGACGGTGCCGATCGGGTCGTTGAGCGGCATGTTGTTGAGGTCCTCGGCCTGGAGCACCAGCAGGTCGGCCTTCTTGCCCGGGGCGAGTGAGCCGGTGACGCCTACCAGCCCGTTGGTGCGGGCGCCCTGGAGGGTGGCGAAGTCCAGGACGTCGTGGCTGGTGATGCGGGATGGCTGTTGGTCGGTGCCGTGGACGGCGTTGACCGCGCGCATCCGCTGGATGGCGTGCAGGGACCGCATCTGCGTGAACATGTCGCTGGCCAGTGCCACCTCGACGTCGATACTCAGACCGGGCCGTACTCCCACCGACAGGGCCTCGTCGATGGCGGGGATCGCGGTCTCCAGCCCTATCTGGGCGTCCGAGGTCGGAGCCAGGGCGACGGTCGTGCCGCTGTCCCCGATCGCTTTCCACGCCTGCGGGGTCAGACCTGTGGCGTGGATGAGGGTGAGGTCCGGGCCGAGGAGGCCGTCCTTTTCCCACGCCAGGACGGCGGTCGAGGAGGCGGTGCCGAACACGGCGTCGACGCTGACACCGATACCCAGGTCCGCCGCCGTGCGGGCGAGTTCGGTGCCGTAGGCGAGGGCGGGCCCGGCGATCTCGTCCGTGGCCAGTGCGGCCAGGCGCAGTGTCAGGAGCTGATCGGCGCCGGCGAAGTAGGTGTCCTTCAGGCGGGCCAGGTCGCCGGGCCACTGCTCGTCCCAGTCACCGAAGTGTGGGCCCATGGAGGCGTGCACGCCCCGGATCCCTGTATCGAGCAGGCCCTGGACAGCGGCGTCGGAGTGCTCGGGGGTGCGGGAGTTGTGGGAGAAGTCGAGCATGCAGGTGATGCCGCTGTCGATCGCCGTCAGGGCGGCCAGCTTGGTGCCGACGTACATGTCTTCGGGCCGGTAGACGGTGGCGTGGCCGGCGAGGGTGGACCTCACATAGGCACCGAGGTCGTCCACGTCCGGCATGATCCGGCGCAGCTGTGCCTGCCAGGCGTGCCGGTGCGTGTCGACGAAGCCCGGCGTGAGGATCGTGCCGGACGCCTCGACGACCACCGCGCCGTCCCGGTCCAGGCGAGAACCGACCGCGGTGATGGAGTCGCCCTCGACGAGCAGGTCGGCGTCGTGCAGGACGCCGAGGGCGGGGTCCATGGTGACGAGGGTGGCGCCGGTGAACAGAACGCGCCGCATCGGGTCGGCGGACCGCTGTCGGATCTGTTCGAGTACGGCAGGGCAGGTGGTACCGGACGGAGTCAAGGGGAAGTCCTGTTCGTCGTGCCGGGGCGAGGTGCCTGTACGGGGTGAGTGACGCCCCAAGCCTCGGCCCATCCGACGGCGGCAAACAGGCCGCCCTTCGCCCAGGTACAGCACACCCAGGCTCACCGCAGACCAGCTCGCCTCCCTCGCCGGGGGGCTGCGCACGACCCGGCATACAGCCCGTGGCCACCGGGCCGGCTTCTATTCTCGAGCTGCCTGCGGCTGGCCGCGGTCAGCACGCAGTGGCTGGCGGCAGACCACCCACGGTCGCGATCCGCACCGGCCGGACGCGCCTACGCGTCGGGGCACTACCCGGTTACGGCTTGCAATGAACGGCCTCGACCCGGGTACTCGCAAGGTGCCGGGCCGCGCACGGCCACCACGAAGGGGCAGCCCGTCGGCTGGGATTCAGCGAATCCACGATCTTTCGGTGAATCCATGATCTTCGACCGAGAGCGGATGAGCATGACAACAGTGCAAGGGCAGAGGCGCCCAGCGACGGTCGACGAAGAGGCCGCCGGACCGCTTGCTTCACCGGTCGGTTCACACAATGAGTGGGACCCGCTGGAGGAAATCCTCGTCGGGCGCCTCGACAGTGCGACATTCCCCTCCCGCCACCCGGTCGTCACCTGCAACGTCCCCAACTGGGCAGGCCGACTGCTGGGGTTGGCAGGCGGCTTCCGCTATCCGCGCCTGCTGCTGGAGCGCGCGCAGCAGGAACTCGAGCAGTTCGTCGACCTCCTGCACGCCCTGGACATCACGGTCAGGCGTCCGGACGCCGTCGATCACAAGCGCCGCTTCCGGACCCCCGACTGGTCCTCCCGCGGCTTTTGCAACACCTGCCCGCGCGACAGCATGCTCGTGATCGGCGACGAGATCATCGAGACCCCGATGGCCTGGCCGTGCCGGTACTTCGAGACCCACTCCTACCGCCCAGTCCTCAAGGACTACTTCCGGCGCGGTGCCCGCTGGACGGCAGCGCCCAAGCCGCAGCTCACCGATGAGCTGTTCGTGCCGGGTTTCAGGGCGCCGAAGCGCGGCGAACCGCTTCGGCACATCCTCACCGACTTCGAGCCCGTCTTTGACGCCGCGGACTTCGTACGCGCCGGCCGGGATCTGTTCGTCACGCGCAGCAACGTCACCAACCGGATGGGTATCGAGTGGCTGCGACGCCATCTCGGACCCGGCTACCGGATCCACGAGATCGCCAGCCGTTGCCGCACGCCCATGCACATCGACACCACCTTCGTCCTGCTCGCCCCCGGCAAGGTCCTGATCAACCCCGAGTACATCGACGTCGACCACCTGCCCGACGTCCTCAGCTCCTGGGACATCCTGGTCGCGCCCGAGCCCGACCCGATCGATGACCGGCTGCTCAAGATCACCTCGATGTGCGGCAAGTGGCTCAGCATGAACGTGCTCATGGTCGACGAGAAGCGGGTGATCGCCGAGCGCCATCACACCGGCATGCTCCGCGCTCTCGAACGGTGGGGGTTCGAGCCCATCCCGAGCGACCTGCTCCACTACGCGCCCTTCGGCGGCTCCTTCCACTGCGCCACGCTCGACATCCGGCGTCGCGGCTCTCTTCAGTCGTACTTCGACTGACTGGCGCAGGGGTTTCACACCAGGGCGAAGCCCTATCCCCGGCCTAGGACCTCACCGAGCCAGCTGCGTGCGGCGCGATGACACTGATGAGCTCAATTCGTCGGCGCGGCGCATTGAGCCTTTCAGCGTGGCCACCGATCGGGTGACGCCGGTGGGTGACGACGTCACCCACCCCGCCGGCGAGGTGCTCTGGATCTCACCGGCACTGCCGGGCCACACCCACGACCTGACCGCGGCTCGCACCCACCGCATCATCCGGATCTGCCAGCGTCAGGGCGTCCCGATCCTCGCCGGCCGCGCCTACCAGCGCGCCGGCCCCTGGGGCACCACCGGACTCAAGCCGCCACCGGGCGGTGAACTGGCTCTCACCCAACGCACCGTCAACCGGGCCCAGGCCGCGACGCGGGCACCGGTCGAACGCGGCATGGCACGGCTGAAGTGCTGGCAGATCTTCCGCAGATCCCGCATCAGCCCCAGCCTCCTAATGATGTTGTCAAGCCGCCTCAGTGACGGGGAGGTTGCTCTGGTGCACTGTCCGTCACGGAGGAGAGCGCACAAGACGTTCACTCCTCGGCGGCGAGGGGCGAGGACGGCCTGAGTATGCCGTTTGCCTTCGGCACGTTTGCGTTCGTAGTAACAAGCAGATACGGCGAGGCGTCCACCGATCGTCCGTCACCGCTTCGGACTTCACCGCCCGCCGCGCGCTGGCCGCCCTCGACGAGGCCACCCTGGCGAAGATCGCAAAGGTACGGGCTCGGGTGCGTCGACAGGTATGGGGCCTGCTGCACCTACGGCCGCGTGGCTTCTCCTGGCGGCCAGGGCTCAGGTGACGGGCAGCCTCCACGGCCCGCGGACGGACAGCGTCGAGCTTGTCAGCGGGCGCCACGGGACCCGCACCCGCCGGGGACGTGGTCTCCCACCACGGTGGCAAGTGGAAGGCCAAGGGTGGACCCGGACCAACGAGCCCGGGGCTCCACCACGGCCTACGGCGCCTGGGCAGGAGGTGAGCGGCTGCAGATCACCACTGCACGCGGATCCTGGAAGAGACCGGCCTGGTTCTTGTCATATCTGGAGTGACGAAGCCCGAAAATTTCGCGTCATGCATCACTTTACGTTCGCGAGCGGAACTTCGGCACGGAGGTTGCGTCTTATCGAGCACCAATCGCCACTGGTGACCGCGATTGATCACGACCGCCGAACGAACCGGCGGAGCCGGCTGACTCCTGATCAGCAAGGATGTTTTCCGGTTGTCCTCGATGCCCTTCGCGGTTCACCGTCACACAAGGGGAGACATCATCTTGCGCCGCCGTCATGTATTCATCGCCGCTGGCCTTCTCACTGGTGTCACGGCGTCCACCATTGTTACCGGTTCGGGGCATGCGATCACCGGCGGCAAGGAGGCCGCGAGCGCACCCCCTGGCATGGTCCAGGTCATGACGCCCAAGCCCGCGGAGAACCGCGTTTCATGGTGCGGGGGGTCGCTCATCCACGCCAAGTGGGTACTCACCGCCGCACACTGCCCACAGGGCGGAGCGGGGTTGAAGTCCATCAGGGTTCGAACCGGCAGCCTGCAAGACGGCAAGGGCATCGCCGTGAAGGTAAAGGCCGTGCACTATCCGGCAGGGTCCGACCTCGCGCTGCTCGAGCTGCGCAAGAGTGTCGGCTCGGCCGCCACGATGCCCCTCGCCGACACCGACCCGGAGGTCGGCTCCATCGGTGACGTGTTCGGCTGGGGCAAGACCGAAACCGACAAGCGCGCGAAGAAGTTGAAGACGGCGGAGATGGAGACATCCAAGGTGGGCGGTGAGTGCACGGACTACGCAGGCGGGCTGGGCGTGTGCGCTGGACAGGTCACCGGCCAAGCCATAGGAGGGGACTCGGGTGGCCCGCTGCTCATCGACGGCAGGCAGGTCGGCGTGGTGTCCACCGGCGAGGTAGGGGACTACACCGCGTTCGCCAGCGTGGCTCACAGTCTGCCGTGGATGGAGCAGACCACGAGACTGGACTTGAACAACGACGGTCGAGTCGCCAACGCAGTCGCAGCACCTGCATGGTGAAGGAACGTGTTGAGGCGCACGGAAGAGCGCGTGCGGCGATTCGGGCCGGTCGTCCGCCGCTGCGGTCGGCCGGGACGTCCCCGGTCAACCGGCGTGCGGAGAAGCAGCGGTTTGGCGGAAGTCAGCTGAGGCGCTGAAGAGTGAGTGCGCGGCAGCCGCGTGTGGCGTGTCGCAGCCGTTGGGGCCGCGGTGGTTGCCTGAGGTTGGCGGCATGCCGCCGATCAGCCTCGATCCACCGTCGGGACGTTACCTGTCGTTCGCCGAGCGGGAGGAGATCGGACTGCTACGGGCGACGAAGTGCGGGGTCAGGGAGATCGCTCGCCGGACCGGCCGTTCGCCGTCGACGATCTCGCGGGAGCTACGGCTCAATGCGGCGACGCGCGGCGGTCGTCTGGACTACCGGGCCTCGGTCGCGCAGTGGCATGCCGACCGGCAGGCCCGCCGGTCCAAGACGTCCAAGCTCGCCGACAACGGGCGGCTCCAGCAGTATGTACAGGACCGGCTCGGCGGTGCGATCAGCGCGGCAGACGGCAGCGAGATCCTGGGTCCGCAGACGCGCTGGATCGGGCGCCGGCACGGCCGTCGGCAGGACCGGCGCTGGGCGACCTCCTGGAGCCCGGAGCAGATCGCCCGCAGGCTACCGTTCGACTTCCGCATGATGAGTCGATGCGCATCTCACACGAGGCCATCTACCGTGCCCTCCACAAACAGGGACGTGTTGGTCTGCGACGCGAGTTGGTGGCCTGTCTGCGCACCGGCCGGGCCCTACGCGTTCCCCGGGCCCCGCACCCGCGGCCGTGGCAAGAAGTTCGTCACCGAGGAGGCCAAGATCAGTCAGCGGCCTGCCGAGACTGAGGACCCGGCGGTGCCCCGACGTTGAGCTTGTTCAGTGAGCTTCTTCAGCGTTGCCTCTCCAGGGTGAGGAAAGAAGGCACGAGCGCGCCGACGCAAGGAAGATGACGGCCTCTCCCCAGGAGTGAAGCGCCTACCCGAGCCAGAGCGCTCCCCCAGCGGCACCATCGCGATAACCGCCCCGGCCACCGCTCGGACGGGGCCCCGCCCGCGTCGTACCGTCCATCCTGCCAATCCGACAGCGGCCCACCGGTCAGCCCTGCGAGGCCCACACGGCGGCGGTTCTGAGCCCTTCGGCCCCGAATGTGCCCCCAGCTGCGGACGCCGCGTAGTAGCCGCCCAAGGCGGCGAGCCTCATCAACGCGCCGCCCCAGATGGCCAGCTGCCGGACATGGATCAGCGCCCCGGCCACGGCAGTCCAGATGATCCAGGTGAACACCGCCGAGCAGCAGCCCGAACGCGACGGTCGGGGCGAGGACGCGGACGAGGGTGGTGCGACGAGGCGCGGCGACAGTACTCACATCCAGAACTATTCACTCGACGTATACGCACAGGGCATAGCCACTGGGACGTGGCGAGCACGGCCTTGCGAGGGCTCGCCACCGGGAGAAATCGACATGCTCTGCACTCCCTGCTCAACCAGCGCGAACCATGCCGTTCGAGGGGGTCTTGAAGTCCCGCACCGGCAAACCAAATTCCCCGATGCGTCATACAAGGAATCTGCTGGGTCGGCAGTTATCGTGGAGGCAGGTGACTAGACCTACATGGCGACGCACCCCGATTCTCGAGCAGTTTGAGGTGCATCGGGGCGCGGACTCTCAACGGCCACTGAACGTGGGGGTCGTCAATGTCCAATGGCACTGACCATCACCAGGACAACCTCGGCATACGAATGGGCTTCTGAGCGAAGGTCACCCGAGACCTCGGTCAGGGTCAGGTCACGAACTGACTACGGCAGCAACCTTGTTCGTACCACCCAGCATCACATTCGCTCTCAAGCGCTGATCAGGATGAAGATTCTGGGAGCCGCTGTCCGCGGTTACGTTATCGGCTAGGACGTTGTCCGTGATTCCACGGGGAGTTCGCCGAGGCCACGTCCGTGGGCAGGCCGAGCGCCGTAAGCGTGCCGGAATGGGGCAGGCAGTGGCGGTGCTCACGACTCCCCACCTTCCCGGTCATGTCGACGTTCGTTCCGATCATGTCGACGTTCGTTCGAGGACGGGCGCACACGGAGCCTGTCAGCGGTGTTGGTGCCGTCGAGCAGCGCCCAGCCTGGACGCCGACCGCGCGCTGCATCCTGGCGCACACCTGTGGACGGAGGACCGCAGATGCGCGATGTACGTGAAGAGGAGGCACCGCTTGTGACCACGGAGACGGAAGTACCCCGGCAGTCAATGGATGACAACCGCGAGTTGCGCCTGCTGGTGGTGCTCCTCGCCCTCGCGCTGGGGATGCTGACCACCTGTGCAGCCGTCTACCTCGCCTGGGTGCATCCGGCGCTCGCGCAACCCCTGGGTGTGGGAGCCGCCGTCGCGAGCACGCTCGCCCCCGTTTGCGGTGGCATTGCGCGCTTCCTGCGGCGGTGATGGAGCCTGGTCACGAATGGCTGCGTACAGTGCCAGCGCAGCCCCGGGCCGCGCGGCGGGAGGCGGCCCGGTGGGCACTCGGCCGGTGGCCGGTGGGGCGGGCGAAGAGGGCGCGGGGTGACGGCGTCACAGCCCGAGCCTGCCTACCAGCCGGCCCTGGGCCGATCACTGCATGAAGACGCGTTGGGAGCCCCGCTCCCACTAACCGCACCGAGTCACACGCGTGACGGCTGTGCCCTCACATCCCCAGCGCGGTAAAGGATCCGCAAAGCCGCGGGATGCAGTGTGCCGGCGCTGCTCTACGGGAGTGCCTGGTTCATCCGAGAGACACGGGGTTCAGGACATTCAGTCGGCAGCCACACGACAGAGAGCGGGCCAGATGTCGATGCAGAATCACTTGGGCGCCGTCGGCGACTATGTGATCGAAAGGCGCCTCGGCATGGGCGGGATGGGCACGGTGTACCTGGGACGGTCCCCTTCCGGCCGACAAGTTGCGGTCAAGGTCATCCACCAGCAGTTCAGCGGCGACTCCGCGTTCGTGGCCCGTTTCCGTCAGGAGGTCGCAGCCGCCCGGCTGGTCAGCGGGGCCTACACCGCTCCGGTGATCGACGCCGATCCGGATGCCGTGCCGCCATGGATGGCGACTCAGTACGTCGATGCAGAGACGCTCGCCCAGCACGTGAAGGGACGGGGGCCGTTGCACGGGCCCGAGCTGTTGTCGCTGGCGGTCGGACTGGCCGAGGCGGTGCGCGACATCCACCGTGCGGGCGTCGTGCACCGAGACCTCAAACCGGCAAACGTGCTGATGGGCAGAGATGGGCCGCTGGTCATCGACTTCGGCATCGCGCGGCCGATGGATGGCGCTGAGCTGCTCACTCAGACGGGTCGAACCGTCGGTACGCCGCCTTTCATGGCTCCGGAGCAGTTTGTCGCCCCGCGTGCGGTGGAGCCGGCCGCGGACATGTTCTCTCTCGGCTCGGTTCTGCACTTTGCCGCGACGGGCCGGGGCCCGTTCGATGCGGACAGTCCCTACATGGTGGGCCACAAGGTCGTACACGAAGAACCGGACCTGAAGGCGTTGCCGGCTGGGCTACGGGAAATCGTCGGCTCTTGTTTGGACAAGCGCCCCGAACGCCGGCCTACCGCTACCAGGCTGCTGGCTTGGCTGCGATCCGTGGCTTCAAGCCAGAGCTCGGTACTGGAAGTGGCCTCAAGCCAGAGCTCAGTACTGGACTACGTGCCCACCCCGCGAGCCAGGACGCCAAACCTGAGCAGCCCTTCCCCGAAGCAGCCGTCGGTTTCTCGGCTCCGGCGCGCCGTTCGGGCCTGCGTGGCTGCTGTCGTTGTCACCACGGTCGTAGGAACAGCAATGAGCATCACCACGTCAGGGGAACGGGACGGTGCTCAGGCCAGCGTCTCCCGGCTCCTCCCGGGCTGGGAGCCTTGGCGGAACGCCTTGAAAGGACCAAGGGGCGCCGGCTCACCCACCTGCGAGTTTGTCGAACAGGACGTGTACTGCTCCGGCGACGAAATCCAAGCCACCCGGCTAGCCATTACCGACGGAACCGTCAAGTGGACCAGGCCGGCCGTGTCCTCTGGTGGGAGCCCCTCCACGGTACTGGGCGGGTCTGCCTCAGGGCTGCTTCTGACCGTGCGGTACGAGGAGGCGCCGAACCCACCTCCCAGTTTTGACCACGGTGTTCCCAAAGGGGCCCGAATCGAAGCACTCGATCAGGAAACAGGCAACGTCCGGTGGGCCACCGACGTCGCATACGAGAAGGAGGGATACTTCTTCGGTGGCCCGTACGTGCTCGATGTGAACGAAGGACGCGAAGTACGTGCCCTTGCCGTCGACACCGGCCGCACCCTGTGGAAGCGCGAACTCGAAGAACACTCT
The DNA here is from genome assembly GCF_043673425.1 of Streptomyces sp. M41. Taxonomy (NCBI): domain Bacteria; kingdom Bacillati; phylum Actinomycetota; class Actinomycetes; order Kitasatosporales; family Streptomycetaceae; genus Streptomyces; species Streptomyces sp. M41. The sequence continues at coordinate 74,427 of NZ_JBIMKE010000010.1, forward strand.
TGCCGGTTCACCGGATCGCGCACTCTTGTCTATGCACTGTGTATGGGCGGCCAGGAAAAAGGTCACCCGTACACTCGGGTCACTGCGATGTCGCCCAACGACGGTCGCACTCTTTGGACTGCCGAGCACAACGACATCTACGGCTTCGTCGACTACCAGCAAGGCAATTTGTACTTCGCCAAGGACCCATGGGCCGAGGACCAGAACAACCTCGATACGCTGCTCATCCTCGACGAGCTCACACGCAAGTTCAGCCGCCGCCCGCTGCAACGGCCTCTGCGCACGGACAACACACGGCTGCACGGTGGAACGCTGTACGCGGTGGAACTCAGCGAGGTGCACGCCATCGACGTGGCGACGGGCCGTACGCGATGGACTGTGGACGCCAGTACCGACGGGCTCTCGGTACCGGCCGTTTCAGGAGAAGTCCTCTATCTCGCTACCGACAGCGGCCGGGTAGTCGCACTGGATCGCCTCAGCGGCGAGGAACTGTGGGCCACAGCCCCCCAGACCGATTCGGCCACGACATGGGGCCCTCCGGACCCACCGGCACCACCGGTACTGCTCAAGGACATCCTCATCGTGACGAGCTACGGGCTGACGGTTTCCGCTCTCGATGTCAACGACCCGTTGGCAACCTGAGAAACGCCGCCCTACCCGCACCGGCCCCTGGCCTCGGATCGACGATTGCACCGGTCCGGGCCCAGGGGGCTCAAGGAGGACGAGGTCGAGCGCTCCACTACTCAAGCCCTGGCTGGGACGTGGCAGGCCAGTGCCTCATTCGCAGGTCTCGGCCCGGCCCGCCGGGCCGCTGACGTACTCCACACGTACGCTGTCACTCTTCTCCAGCACCCAGACCGTCCCTTCGCGCGGGCTCCAGCGGACCGGTACGACGTAGACGCGATCCCCGGCGATATGGAACAGACGCAGTCCCGAGTACCGGAAGCCGTAGGCGCTGTCCTTCTCCCGAACGTGGAAGTAGCAGCTGCCGCCGCCTCGGATCATGAGGTCATGCTCGCTGAAGACGACCACAGCAGGGTCCCTGGTGTCCATGGTCCGAGCAGTATCGGCGGCCCGGCCCCTGCCGACGATGGCTGCGTAGGCATACACAGCCCAGAACATCAGGAGCACGCCGACCAGTACGGTCAATGCCCATAGGCGCTGATGGTGACGTCTTTGCGCCTCGGCGGGTCGGGGGGCGCCAGGGGCCTCGGGCTCTGTCACCGAGGAGCGCGTGCGGGCGTACGCGGTGAGTATGAAACCGACGATGGCGGTCAGCGGGATGAGCAGGTCGAACAGGCTGGGGTGGAGCCGATAGGGCAGAAGCAGTGCCAGTGGCGGAAGCCAGGCGAACCGCAGGCGGCGGGCGGCCCATGCGGTCCTGCGGGGCTCCGCGGCGGTCCAGTGATGAAGGCCCACCGCGGCGAGCGCCGCCCCCGCGATCAGCCACGCCGGCAGAAACAGTGCCTGCACGCTCCGCAATAGGTAGTCGCTGGTCGAGAGATGGAAGAGCGAGTCCTGGAGTCCAAGAGCCCGGCTCTCCGCGTCACTGCTTGCCCAGCCGAAGTAGAAGAGGACCGCGGTCAGCAAGGTCACCGACGAGCCGACCGCGCCGACCAGCTCCAGCCAGCCGGGAATGACTGTGGTGCCGGGTCCGGGCGCCGGGGACGTGGTGGGCGAGGGTGTGGGGGCAGCCGTGGACCCGGGCTCGGGGTCCGCCGGCGCAGGAGAGGGGGGTCGGGGGCCCTGGGCGGGCGGGGTTGTCGGAGGCGTCGATGTGGCGTTAGGCACGGGGGCCGGGGACGGATCAGGGATCGGACCAGTTCCCGGCTCCGGGCCGTTGCGGTTACCTCTGATGCGTCGGCGGACTCGGGCCGCGAGCGACGCGGGCCGAGTCATGGTTGCTCAACCGAGGGAAGGACGGTGACAGTGGGCCCGGCCAGGTAGAACGAGTTGCCCTCGCCCCGTAGCGTGACGTGGGCCTCGCCGAGTGGCAGGCCGTCCGGTACCTCGACGGACAACCCTGCCCTGTGGCAGCAGCGGTCCTTCGGATCGCCTGGCTGGAACGAGGCCTTCACCTCGTCGAAGTACACGGAGACCGGCACCGGCCAGGTGCCGTTGATCCCGAAGTAGCCGCCCTGACGCACGGTCGATGAGCTGAACTCCGTGATTTCGTTCGGACACGCGGCACGCCCTGATCGGGGCGGCCCGAACACGACCTTGCCGTCCGGGTGCTGCATCCGGAAAACAGCGAGTTCCTCGAGTACTCGGAAGCCCGCGTCGTACTTGCAACTGCCCGACGAGTGGCCCTTCACCTCGGAGTACGCGCTGGTGACCGTCTGCCACTGATCGCTGTGTCCCTGCGCGATGTGACAGGCGGCGACGAGCCCCTTGAGCACCTTCCAGGGGTATGGGTCGCTCTCCCACTTGCCCTGACGTCCGGCGTCCTGGTAGCGGGTCTGCGCCAGCTGACAGTCCCTGCGCTGCACCAGGTCGTAAACATGGTCGAAGTTGGCATAGTCGTTGGACGGTGACGTCGGGCCGAACGGCGTCCAGGCCAGGTCCTTGCTCGGCCTCGATTGCCCCGCGGTGTCTCCACCACCTGACGGCGGTGTCCAGTGGGTGTGGGTCCGTCGCCCCTCGGGCGTCCACGTTCCCCCGTGGCCACCCGAACTGCCCGGCGGTCCGCTCGTTCCGCTGGACCAGGTGGAGCCACCTGGTGCGTCGGTCGGGCCCGGACCGCCGGGGGAACGCGGCGTCGCTGAAGTCGACGGCGCCGACGGTAACGAGACAGCCGGACCGTCGGTTTTCGTTTCCCCATCCGCTTCTTCCCGCCCGGACCCGCACCCGGCGAGCGCCAACGTCAGCGCCGTCGCGAGCACGACTGCGATCCTTCTCCCCCGGCCCCCCATGTCCCGCCCCCCAGCAGACATCGTCGAACTTTACGCTCATACAAGGCAATTCAAGGGTAGAGGCAGGACTCCGCCGGGCGCCGGGCTTTGCACACACGAGGCTCGGCTGCCTTCGGCCCCAGAGCCTGCCGACGAGTAACTCCCCTCGGAGTCCGATGGCCGGCCACTCACTCAGGCCTTCGGCTCCTTCGGCTCCTTCGGCTCATCGGGCTGCTCCGGGGACACAGGCGGCTCGGCGGGTGTCGGCGCGGGTGGGCGGAACAGTACGGCTCGGGCCACGGGCGGGGCGAACAGCGTGGTGACGGGCGCGGAGAGGGTCAGTACGGAGCGGAAGGCCCGCCCCACGACAGGGTCCCCGGGGTAACACTCCTGCACGCGCCGCAGGTACCAGTCGGCCATGCGGTCCACGGATCCGCCGCCGACCGCATTGCCGGTGGCGCCCGGCATCTTGCGGTCCGCACCGGCGGAGATGTCCCACGCCTGCTGGGACGCCTCGAGGAGTGCTCGCTGCACGCGCCGCGTCGTGGGCGTCCGGCGCGGATCGGCCAACGCATCGCGCAGGGCGACCGCGCCCATCGCGGCGACGGCCATACCCTGGCCGTAGATCGGGTTGAAGGTGCACAGGGCGTCGCCGGTAGCGAGGAATCCGGCCGGTCTGCGGCCGGGCCGGTCGTAGCGGCGACGGACATTGGCGGTCCGCCGATAGCCGAACGCCGGCGACAGGGGTTCGGCCTCTTCCAGCCACCGGTGCAGGAGCGCATGCGGCAGCCTCTTGGTGTAGGCCACGAACTCGTCGTCACCCGTTGGCGGTTCGTCGCCCCGCAGCCCCGAGACGATGACCAGGTGGCTGCCGTCCTCCAGCGGCAGAGCACCGCCGGCGTGGACCTGGTCGGGGCTCGGGTAGACGTAGTAGCCGGCGGTATCACCGCCGAGGCCGTCGCTCCTGCCGCGGTAGACGCGTGAGGCGTACGCGAGCCCCGTGTCGATGATCTCCTCGTGCGGGGCGTGGGCACCGATGGCCATGAGCCACTGCCGGGCCTTCGTGCCGCTGCCGGAAGCGTCGACGACCAGGTCGCTCTCGATAGCCCGGTTCTCCGCGCGGGCGGCCTCGGCGGAGCGCTCCCGCAGCGCTACGCCCCGCACGCGCGAGGGATCACCGAGCAGACCCACGACGTCGGCCCCCTCCACCATGCTGATCACCGGGTTGGCCAGAACGCGCTGCCGCACCAGGTGCTCGAGCTGCGCGCGGGACCCGGTGTAGATGTGCGTCGTCGCGGGCACCCGGCGGAACCAGCGGCCACTTTGCCACAGCACCAGATCGGACGGCATACCCACCAGCGGGGCTCCCAGCGCCCGCAGTTCCGCCAGGAAGCCCGGCAGCAGCGACTCCAGGGCCGTCTGCCCACCCTCCAGAAGCACATGAGGATGCCGACCCTGCGGTACGCCGGACCGCGGCCTCGCCCCGTCCGGCAGCCGGTCCCGCTCCACAACCGTCACCCGGTCGGCATGTCCGGCGAGAACGTGCGCCGCGAGCAACCCCGCGAGGCTCCCACCCACCACGACCGCGTGCCGCCCGCCCCGGCGAGCGCCCACGCCCCGACGGCCCGCTTCTCCGGCTGAGTTCACCGAATCACTCCCCTGCTCGCAACGTCGACAGACGGCACCAGCATCCCACTGGACAGGGCGGGTTGACCGCGTTCCAGACCTTTTGCGCCCTTCCGTATGCACCCGAGCCGTGCGCCTCCACCTGCGACGCGTACGCACACTCGGGTGGCGTGCTCCTCACGCACCGAGCAACGGCCACAAGCTAAGTAATGACCCGTTACTCAGTGAGGCAGCAGAACGTTGCCCGGATGCCGGCACAGGCGGTGCCGGCGAGGGCGAGGAGGAAGCGTGCTGTCGGAAGCTTTGTGGGGGCTGGGGGCCGTCGTCGGTACGGCGTTGGCGGGGGCCATGGCGGCAGACGTCTGGCAGTCTGCGCGACTGCGGTTCGCGGGGTTGTTCGGCCGAGGTGAGCCCGCCGCGGACAGGGCTGCGCACACGCCGGAAACCGGCACGGCTGAGCGGGACGCCCAAGACGAGCACCGGCCCGGGCCCCGGTCCCAGAACCGGCCCCGGGCCCGGCCTGCCTGCGTACAGCACAACATCGCCGGGAACGGCGGGACGCAGCACATCACCCTGAGCGGTGACGTCAATGTCGGCCGACGAGGTTGGGAACCACGGTGAGCGGCGAGGCAGGGCCCGACCGCGCAGGAACGGGAGCCTCGGTGGCCGGGCAGAGCAATACGGCGCATCAGGGTGGCACCCAGTACATCACCGGTGGTGGCGACATGACGACCGTCAACTTGTTCGTCGTGCTGAGTGAGCGTTCGAAGGAGGAGGAGGACCACAGCCCCATGTCTGCTCCGACGCGCCGCGAACGGCTGCGCCGACAGATGTCCAGGGACGTCCGCGCCGCGGCGCGCGAGGTCATCACCCGGCAGGGGGTGGAGGCGTTGACGCTCGCCGAGATCGCCCGGCGGGTCGGGGTGACGCCGGCGGCTCTCTACCGGCACTTCGACGATCTCGGGGACATCGTGCGGCAGACGGCCCGGGACATCGTCATCGAGCTCACCGACGAGTTGCGGGACGCGATCGACGGGGAGACCGAAACGGACTTCGCGGCCCGCTTGATCGCGCCGGCGCGGGTGTTCCGGCGCTGGGCCCTGACGCATCGGCAACAGTTTCGACTGCTCTTCGGCACGTCCACCGTGGCCGCCGGGGTGGCCCACACCGATGTGACGGCCGGGTGGGTCCGCGAACTCGCCGCCATCTGGGGCGCCGAGCACATGCGCCTGTGGGCGGCGCGCCCTTATCGGATCCTGGGCGACGGGGACCTCGACCCACGGCTGCGCCGGCAGGTCGCCGACTACCGCGCCGCCACGGGCGTCGACCTGCCGCTCGGCGCCCTGGTCGTGATGTTGTCGTGCTGGCGCTCCCTGTACGGGCAGGTGGCAATGGAGGTGTTCGAACACCTGACCCCGGTGATCGACGACCAGGAGCTGGTGTTCGAGCTACTGATGCTCGAATCGGTGACCCGTATGGGACTGGGGGCGGACTACCGACCCCCGGAAGGCCTGGGAAGCTGCGTCCGTAGCTGAAGCGACGCGGCGATCCGACCTGGCGGCCGGACCGGATCCGCTCGTTGCACCCGGGCATACCGCGCCGGGCGCCTCGACCTTGATTGCCGGCCCCTGGAACAGTCGACGGACAGGGACGGTCGCACAGCCCCGTCGTCCTCGACCGGATAGGGCACGAACGTGCTGCTGTTCTGGTCGATGAGCAGCGGGCGGCCCAGTGGTGGAGCGGCGCGTTGGGAGCAGCCGAGGCGTTCGCAGACGCGGCAGCCCATGCCGATGGGGTTGGCGGCGGAGGGGCTGGTGAGGTCGAGGCCGTCGGAGTAGACGAGGCGGTGGGCGTGGCGGGTCTCGCAGCCGAGGCCGATGGCGAAGGTCTTGCCGGGCTCGCCCCAGCCGCCGCGATGCCGGGTGAGCGCGCGGGCGCTCCACAAGTACCGCTGTCCGTCCGGCATTCGGCGATCTGGACATGGATGCGGCCGGGCGCGGCGAACGCCTCGTAGACGTTCCACAGGGGGCAGGTGCCGCCCGCCCGGGAGAAGTGGAAGCCGGTCGCGGACTGCCGTTTGGACATGTTCCCGGCGCGGTCGACGCGGACGAAGGAGAAGGGGACGCCTCGCAGGCGGGGGCGTTGGAGGGTGCTGAGGCGGTGGCAGACGGTCTCGTAGCCGAGGCCGTAGCGGTCGGTGAGGCGCTCGATGTCGTAGCGGAACTCCTCGGCCGCCGTGTGGAAGGCGGTGTACGGCAGGATCAGCGCGGCGGCGAAGTAGTTGGCGATGCCGATGCGGGCCAGGGCGTGGCTGGGTGAGCCGGGCGGGAAGTCCTCGGCGGCCAGGCTGTCCAGCTCCTCGCCATGTTCCAGCAGGGCCAGCTGGGTCGCCATGCGGAAGGCACGCTGGCCGGGGCGCAGACGGGGCGACAGGTGGAGGGTACGGCTTCTGCTGTCGTAGCGATGCAGTCGTTCGCCGGTCTCGGTGTCGAGATGGATGCCGTGGGTTCCGGCGAGGCGCGCGGTGAGGGCCCCGATCACCTCACCGGGCCGGATGCCGATCTCCGCCGCCAGGCGTTCGGCGGCGAGGTCGGTGTCGTGCAGGTAGTTCTGGCGACGGTAGAAGAAGTCCCGGATGTCCTCATGGGGCGAGCGGGGCAGTTCGACGCCCGCCTCACGGCCGTCGGCCGCGCCCGCGAGCCGCTCGGACCGCAGTTGGTTGCGGCGGCCCAGGTCGAGCAGCGCCTGCGCGATCGCGGGCATCCGGGCGGCGAGTTCGGCGAGGTCGGACGGGGAGACCCGGGCGGCGGCGATCTCACCCCGTCAGCGCCTCGCGCAGGTCGGCCACAGTCGGGCGGTGTCCCGCTCGGAGAAGAAGGCGGCATCGACGCCGAAGGTCTCCGTCAGCCGGAGCAGGACGGGCACGGTGAGCGGGCGGGAGTCGTGCTCCATCTGGTTCAGATTGCTCGGGGAGATGCCGAGGGTGCGGGCCAGTTCCGCCTGGCTCATCCGGCGCTCCTCGCGCAGCCGCCGTAGCCGCGCACCCGCGTACGTCCTGCTCACCCGCACTCCTTCGCACCCGCACTCCCCAGGCGTCCCCCGGCCCGGTCGGCGTACGGGATGAGTTCATCGATTCAACATTCGCAAAGTTGGCAGAACGCGACGAGAAGATTCACAGAAGTTGGCATTGATCCACAGTTGATGGCACTCAGTGCCAGTGCCAGAGTTGCCGTGCGGCCCGCCGGACCCGGCAGGCACCGCCCGGAACCGGGGCGCGATTCATGCCCTGACGTCGGAGATCCCGGCATCTGGGCAGCCAACGTCGGCAGCATTGCTCAGCTTCGCCCACCAGGGCGACGGCGGGCCGCACTCCAGGATTGAGACACGCAGTGCCACCCCTGTTTCTTTCCGACTGCGGGATTGGCAGCCAGTGCAAACCGAGGAAACGGTGACAGTCATGGCAGAAGCGAGGACGCAGGCGGCCGAGGAACTGGCCCAGCGCTGGGCCGACGACCCGCGCTGGCGGGGCATCGAGCGCACCTACAGCGCCGAGGACGTCGTACGACTGTCCGGCAGCGTCCGTGAGGAGCACACCCTGGCCCGGCGCGGCGCCGAGCGGCTGTGGCGTCAGCTGCACGAGCAGGACTACATCCACGCGCTGGGCGCACTCACCGGCGGTCAGGCCGTCCAGCAGGTGAAGGCGGGGCTCCAGGCCATCTACCTGTCCGGCTGGCAGGTCGCCGCCGACGCCAACCAGGCCGGGCACACCTACCCCGACCAGAGCCTGTACCCGGCCAACTCGGTGCCGCAGGTGGTGCGCCGGATCAACAACGCGCTGCTGCGCGCCGACCAGATCGCCACCGCCGAGAACGCGGGCGACACCACCGACTGGCTGGCGCCGATCGTCGCGGACGCCGAGGCCGGTTTCGGCGGCCCGCTCAACGCCTTCGAGCTGACCAAGGGCATGATCGCGGCCGGCGCGGCCGGCATCCACTACGAGGACCAGCTCGCCTCCGAGAAGAAGTGCGGCCACCTCGGCGGCAAGGTCCTCGTCCCGACCTCGCAGCACATCCGGACCCTCAACGCGGCCCGTCTCGCCGCCGACATCGCCGACGTGCCGACCGTCATCATCGCCCGCACGGACGCCCTCGCCGCGAACCTGCTCACCACCGACGTCGACGAGCGCGACGCCGAGTTCACCACCGGCGAGCGCACGGCCGAAGGCTTCTACCGGGTCCGCAACGGCATGGCCCCGGTCATCGCACGAGGGCTCGCGTACGCCCCGTACGCCGACCTCATCTGGGTCGAGACCGGTACGCCGGATCTCGCCCAGGCCCGGGAGTTCGCGGAGGCCATCCACGCCCAGTACCCGGACCAGATGCTGGCCTACAACTGCTCGCCGTCCTTCAACTGGAAGGCGGCGCTGGACGACGACCAGATCGCCAAGTTCCAGCGGGAGCTGGGGGCCATGGGGTACCGGTTCCAGTTCATCACCCTGGCCGGGTTCCACTCCCTCAACCACGGCATGTTCGACCTCGCCCGCGGCTACGCCGAGCACGGCATGACCGCGTACGTCGACCTCCAGGAGCGGGAGTTCGCCGCGCAGCAGCACGGCTTCACCGCCGTCAAGCACCAGCGTGAGGTCGGCACCGGCTACTTCGACCTGGTCTCCACCGCCGTCAACCCCGCCTCCTCCACCACGGCGCTCGCCGGGTCCACGGAGGAAGAGCAGTTCCACTAGGCCACCAGGCCCCGCCGTCCGGACATGCCGCCCTCCGGACGGCCCTCGGCCAAGCCGGAGGGGGGACGAAACCGTCTCCGTCCCCCCTCCGCTCTCATCCCTCAGGAGAGCCCGATGTCCACCACCACACTCACCCACCACGTCCGCGTCCTCGCCGCCGCCGGTCACCGGCACGACGAGATCCTCACGCCCGCCGCTCTCGACTTCGTCGGCAGGCTGACCGGCGCCTTCGCGGAGCGCCGTCGGGAACTTCTGAAGGAGCGTCGCCGGCAGGCCCTGCGGCTGGCCAGTGGCTCGCCGCTCGACTTCCCCATGGTCACCTCCGCCGTGCGCGCCGACCCGAGCTGGCGGGTGGCGCCGCCCGCGCCCGGTCTGACCGACCGCCGGGTCGAGATCACCGGCCCGCCCGAGCGTCGTATGACCGTCAACGCCCTCAACTCCGGCGCCCCGGTCTGGCTGGCGGACTTCGAGGATGCCACCGCGCCCAGCTGGGACAACATCGTCTCCGGTCAGCTCAACCTGCTCGATGCCATCGAGCGTCGCATCGACTTCACCTCGACGGAGGGCAAGGAGTACCGGCTGAGGGACCGCGACCGGCTCGCCACTATCGTGGTGCGACCTCGTGGCTGGCACCTCGACGAGGAGCACCTGGAGTTCGACGGCCGGCCGGTGCCCGCGGCCCTGGTCGACTTCGGGCTGTACTTCTTCCACTGTGCCCAGCGGCAGATCGACGCCGGGCACGGCCCGTACTTCTACCTGCCCAAGCTGGAGAACCGCTACGAGGCCCGCCTGTGGAACGACATCTTCGTCGCCGCGCAGGAACTCCTCGGCATCCCGCGCGGCACCATCCGCGCCACCGTTCTCATCGAGACGATCACCGCCGCCTTCGAGATGGAGGAGATCCTCCACGAACTGCGCGAGCACAGCGCTGGACTCAACGCCGGCCGCTGGGACTACCTGTTCAGTCTCATCAAGACGTTCGGCCACCGCACCGACTTCCTCCTGCCCGACCGGGCGCAGGTCACCATGACCGCGCCGTTCATGCGCGCCTACACCGAACTCCTCGTCCGTACCTGCCACAAGCGCGGCGCGCACGCCATCGGCGGCATGGCCGCCCAGGTGCCCGGCAAGGACCCCGCCGCGAACGAGGCCGCGCTCGCCAAGGTGCGCCTCGACAAGGAGCGGGAGGCGGAGGACGGCTTCGACGGGTCGTGGGTGGCTCATCCCGCGCTCGTCCCCGTGTGCCGCGAGGTCTTCGACAACGTCCTCGGCGCACGGCCGCACCAGCTCGACCGCACCCGGGACGACGTGGAAGTGGCACCGGCCGACTTGTTGTCGGTGCGCCGGATCAGCGGCCCTCCCACGGCGGAGGGGGTGCGCACCAACGTGTCGGTGGCGTTGCGGTACTTCGCCGCCTGGCTGCGCGGCCAGGGCGCGGTCGCCATCAACGGGCTGATGGAGGACGCGGCCACCGCCGAGATCGCCCGCGTGCAGATCTGGCAGTGGCTACGGCACCAGGTGATCGACCGGGAGACGGTGGAGCGGGTGCTGGACGACGAGCTCGTGGCGCTCGGCGCCGAGTACCCGTGGGCGCCCGTCGACGAGATCCGCGCTCTCTTCGAACGGACGGCCCTGGTGGGTGAACTTCCGCTGTTCTTCACCCCGGACGCCTACAGTCGCCATCTGGTGCGGCGGACGGAGGCTCAGGGATGAGCGCGGTCATCGGACGCGTCGGCGTGGTCGGCGGCGGCCAGATGGGCGCCGGCATCGCCGAGGTGTGCGCACGGGCCGGGCTCGACACCGTGCTGTGCGAAGTGGACGCGGTCGCCGCTCGCGCCGCACGGGACCGCGTCGCCGGCTCGCTCGCCCGTGCCGTGCGACGGGGCAAGCTGACGTCGCAGGCCGCGGACGACGCTCTCGTCCGGCTCGTGTTCAGCAGCAGCCTGGAGGACCTCGCCGACCGGCAGCTCGTCGTCGAGGCCGTCATCGAGAACGCCGACGCCAAGACAGAGATCTTTACCGCGCTCGACAAGATCGTCGAAGACCCGGCGGCCGTGCTCGCCACGAACACCTCCTCCCTCCCGGTCATGCGGCTCGGCATGGCCACCAGCCGGGCCGACCGGGTCATCGGCCTGCACTTCTTCAACCCCGTCCCCGTCCTGCCGCTGGTCGAGCTGGTGACCTCGCTGCACACGGCACCGCAGACGGTCGCCGCGGTGCGGGACTTCGCCACCCAGGTACTCGGCAAGACGGTGATCCAGTCCCAGGACCGGGCCGGCTTCGTCGTCAACGCCCTGCTCGTCCCCTACCTGCTGTCCGCGATCCGCATGGCCGAGTCCGGCTTCGCCACCGCCGCCGACATCGACACCGGCATGGAACTGGGCTGCGCCCACCCCATGGGCCCGCTGAAACTCGCGGACCTGATCGGCCTGGACACCGTCGCGTCGATCGCCGAGTCCCTCTACGACGAGTTCAAGGAACCCCTCTACGCCCCTCCCCCGCTGCTCCAGCGGATGGTGGAGGCGGGGCTGCTGGGCCGTAAGGCCGGCCGGGGGTTCCACACCTACGACCAGGGCTGAGGCCCTGGTACGACGCGGGCTGAGGGGCCCGCACCGCCGCGGGGGTGAGGGTCCCGCGCGGCGCGACTGGGAAAAGGGGCGGGAAGCGCGTGTGCGGCGCTTCCCGTCCCTTCGCGTTCGGCCGGCGTAGTGTTCCGCGTCACCTGCCACATCCTGGACGGCTCTCTTGCCCGCGCGGCGACACCCCGTAGGCTGGCATGCGCAGCTGGTTCGCCCCGTCCGCCAGGCGGGAGGCGTCGTAAGAGGGAACCCGGTGGGAATCCGGGACTGCCCCGCAGCGGTGAGCGGGAACGACCGCCGTCATACGCACTGGGTCCGACGTACCGGGCCTGGGAAGCGACGGCCAGTAGATGTCCTCCGTCACGGAGGGCGTGCCCGCGAGTCCGAAGACCTGCCAACTGCCCGTGCGCGGACCATTCCGTGCGCGGCATCCCGGTGACCTCGAGGGCGGGTCGGCGTACATACCAGACGGACGAACCGTGCCTTTGCCGCGCACGCTCCGGTCCGTCCGGTTTCGTCACCCCTTCGCGCTCTCGTCCCGTCGCCGGGATCTCAGGGATTCATCTCGCGAAGGAGATCTCCGTGACCAGCAAGCCCGCAGCCGCGGCAGCACGGGCCACCGTGTACGGCTACCCCCGACAGGGCCCGAACCGGGAGCTGAAGAAGGCGATCGAGGGCTACTGGAAGGGCCGTGTCGACGCCGAGGCCCTCCGCTCCACCGCCACCGACCTGCGCGCCGCCAACTGGCGACAGCTCGCCGACGCCGGCATCCACGAAGTGCCGACCGGCGACTTCTCGTACTACGACCACGTCCTGGACACCACCGTCATGGTCGGCGCGATCCCCGAGCGGCACCGCGCCGCCGTCGAGGCCGACGCACTGGCCGGCTACTTCGCCATGGCCCGTGGCACACAGGACGTCGCACCTCTGGAAATGACCAAGTGGTTCGACACCAACTACCACTATCTGGTGCCCGAGTTGGGCCCCGACACCGACTTCACCGCGAACTCCGCCAAGCAGGTCGCGGAACTCAAGGAGGCCCTGGCGCTCGGTCTGACCGCCCGGCCCGTCCTGGTCGGCCCCGTCACCTACCTCCTGCTGGCCAAGCCCGCCCCGAGCGTCCCGGCCGACTTCGAGCCGCTCACCCTGCTCGACCGCCTGCTGCCCGTGTACGCCGAGGTCCTCGCCGACCTGCGCGCGGCCGGAGCCGAGTGGGTCCAGCTGGACGAGCCCGCCTTCGTGCAGGACCGTACCCCGGCGGAGCTGAACGCCGTCGCACGCGCCTACCGTGACTTGGGCGCCCTCACGGACCGTCCGAAGCTGCTGGTCGCCTCGTACTTCGACCGGCTCGGCGAGGCCCTGCCCGTACTGGCCAAGGCGCCCGTCGAAGGGCTGGCGCTGGACTTCACCGAGGGCGCCGCCGCCAATCTGGAGGCGCTCGCCGCCGTCGGCGGTCTGCCGGGCAAGCGGCTGGTGGCCGGTGTCGTCGACGGCCGCAACATCTGGATCAACGACCTGTCGAAGTCCCTCAGCACCCTCGGCACCCTGCTGGGTCTCGCCGACCGGGTGGACGTGTCGGCCTCCTGCTCACTGCTGCACGTACCGCTGAACGCGGCGGTGGAACGGGACATCGAGCCGCAGATCCTGCGCTGGCTGGCCTTCGCCAAGCAGAAGACCGCCGAGATCGTCACGCTCGCCAAGGGCCTCGCCCAGGGCACGGGCGCGATCACCGCCGAACTCGCCGCCAACCGGGCCGACCTGGCCTCCCGCGCCGGCTCCCCGATCACCCGCGACCCGATCGTGCGCGCCCGCGCGGAGGCGGTCACCGAGGCCGACGCCCGCCGCTCCCAGCCGTACGCCGAGCGGTCGGCCGCCCAGCGCGCCCATCTCGGCCTGCCGCTGCTGCCCACCACGACCATCGGGTCCTTCCCGCAGACCGGCGAGCTGCGCGCCGCTCGCGCGGACCTGCGCGCCGGCCGGACCGACACCGCGGGCTACGAGGAGCGCATCAAGGCCGAGATCCAGGAGGTCATCTCCTTCCAGGAGAAGACCGGGATCGACGTCCTGGTGCACGGCGAGGCCGAACGCAACGACATGGTCCAGTACTTCGCCGAGCAGCTCACCGGCTACCTCGCCACGCAGCACGGCTGGGTCCAGTCCTACGGCACCCGCTACGTCCGTCCGCCGATCCTGGCCGGCGACATCTCCCGCCCCGAACCGATGACGGTGCGCTGGACGACGTACGCCCAGTCCCTCACCTCCCGCCCGGTCAAGGGCATGCTCACCGGACCGGTCACCATGCTCGCCTGGTCCTTCGTCCGCGACGACCAGCCCCTCGCCGACACCGCCCGCCAGGTCGCCCTCGCCCTGCGCGACGAGGTGGGCGACCTGGAGGAGGCGGGGACTTCGGTCATCCAGGTCGACGAGCCCGCCCTGCGGGAGACCCTGCCGCTGCGCACCGCCGACCACGCCGCGTATCTCTCCTGGGCCACGGAGGCGTTCCGGCTCACCACCGCCGGGGTGCGGCCCGCCACCCAGATCCACACCCACATGTGCTATGCCGAGTTCGGCGACATCGTCCAGGCCATCGACGACCTCGACGCCGACGTCATCAGCCTGGAGGCCGCCCGCTCCCACATGCAGGTCGCCCGCGAACTCGCCGCCCACGGCTACCCGCGCGAGGCCGGACCCGGCGTGTACGACATCCACTCCCCGCGCGTCCCGAGCGCCACGGAGGTGGCCGACCTGCTGCGCACCGGCCTGAAGGCCATCCCGGCCGAGCGGCTGTGGGTCAATCCCGACTGCGGTCTGAAGACCCGTGGCTGGCCCGAAACCCGTGCCTCTCTGGAGAACCTGGTCGCCGCCGCCCGCACGATCCGAGGTGAGCTGCCCGCCTCCTGACCGTAGGTCGAGGAAGGGGCCGGGATGCGACGAGTGTCCCGGCCCCCACCCGGGCCCCGACGAGCGGCACCGCCATGGCCAAGGCACAACGATCCTCACGGCAATGCGCCCGGCAAGGTATAGTTAGCCTCACCTAACTTACCGACCGCCAGGAAGGCCGTGGCCCAGTGAGCGCCGAACACGAACTGACCGGGCGGCTCGCCCTGGTGACCGGGGCTGCCCGGGGTATCGGCGCCGCCGTCGTGGAGGTGCTGACCGAGCAAGGTGCGCACGTGATCGCCACCGACACCGACGAACCCGGCGTCGAGGCCCTGGCGGCGCGCTGCGGGGATCGGGTGATCGCCAGGGCCCTCGACGTCACCGATGCCGGCGCTGTGGAGCACGTCGTCGCCGAGGCCGAACGCAGCCTCGGCCCGCTGGACATCGCGGTAAACGTGGCCGGCATCCTGCGGGGAGCGGCCGTGGTCGACCTGGACGACGCCGACTGGGCCGCCGTCTTCGCCGTCAACACCGACGGCGTCTTCCACGTCTCCCGCGCCGCCGCCCGCCGGATGACGCCGCGGGGCCGGGGCAGCATCGTCACCGTCGCCTCCAACGCCGCCGGCATCCCGCGCAGCGGCATGGCCGCCTACGCCGCCTCCAAGGCCGCCGCCGTGATGTTCACCAAGTGCCTGGGGCTGGAGGTGGCGCGGTACGGGGTGCGCTGCAACACCGTCTCGCCGGGCTCGACCCTGACCGACATGCAGCGGGCGATGTGGGTGAGGTCCCCCGGCGGTGAGAAGGCGGGCCGACGGGCCGTCATCGACGGCGACCCGGCGTCGTACCGCACCGGCATTCCGCTGGGCCGGATCGCCGAGCCGTCCGACGTCGCCGACGCCGTGGCGTTCCTCGTCTCCGACCGTGCCCGGCACATCACCCTGCACGACCTGTACGTCGACGGCGGAGCCACCCTGCGCGCCTGATCGCCGTAGCCGTGAGCCGCCGTGCCTCGTTTCGTCCTGGACCCTGTGGGAGTCTCTCCGTGACCGTCGACCCGACATCCGCCCGCCTTGGCCCCCCCGCCACCCCCGGCCCCGCGCCCGGCGACGCGCTGACCCCGGGCGTCGACGCGCCCACCTGGCCGGCCGAGTTCGCCGAGCGCTACCGCGCGGCCGGCCACTGGCGCGGTGAGACGTTCGGCGGCATGCTGCGCGAGCGGGCAGCCGCCCACCCCGACCGCGTCGCGCTGGTCGACCCGGCGCCGGAGCGCCGCACATGGACGTACGCGCAACTGGACGCGGCGGCGGACCGGCTGGCCGCCGGCTTCGCGGCACGCGGGATCGGCCGCGGTGACCGGGTGGTCGTCCAGCTGCCGAACGTGGGCGAGTTCATCGAGGTGGTCTTCGCCCTGTTGCGCATCGGCACCCTGCCCGTGTACGCGCTGCCCGCCCACCGGGAGACCGAGATCGCGCACTTCTGCTCCTTCTCGGAGGCCGTCGCCTACGTCGTCCCCGACGTGCTGGACGGGTTCGACCACCGCGAGCTGGCCTCCGTGGTACGGCGGCGCACTCCGGGCCTGAAGCACGTGTTCGTCGTCGGTGAGCCGGGCGAGCACACGGCGCTGGCCGAGGTGCCGTGCGATCCGTCGGAGCCGTTCGCCGGGCCGGAGCCGCACGAGCTGGCCTTCCTCCAGCTCTCCGGCGGTACGACCGGGGTGTCCAAGCTGATCCCGCGCACCCACGACGACTACATCTACTCGCTGCGCGGCTCCAACGAGATCTGCGGGGTCGACGCGGACACCCGGTTCCTCGTCGTGCTCCCCGCCGCGCACAACTTCCCGATGAGCTCGCCCGGCTGGCTCGGCGCGCTCTACGCCGGCGGCACCGCCGTCCTGTGTCCGAAGCCCGATCCGGCGACCACGTTCGCGCTGATCGAACGGGAACGGATCACGATGACCGGGCTGGTGCCGCCGCTCGCCCTGGTGTGGACGACCGCGGCCGCGCAGTCCGGGACCACGCGGTCCGGGGCGGACCTCTCCAGCCTGGAGCTGGTCCTGGTCGGCGGCGCCAAGTTCAGCGAGCAGGCGGCCCGCCGTCTGGAGCCCACGCTCGGCTGCCGGCTGATGCAGGTGTTCGGCATGGCGGAGGGCCTGGTCAACTACACGCGGCTGGACGACGACGAGGAGACCGTGGTCACCACCCAGGGCCGGCCCATCTCCCCCGACGATGAGGTCAGGATCGTCGACGACGCCGACCGGGAGGTGCCCGAGGGCGAGTTCGGGCATCTACTCACCCGCGGCCCGTACACGATCCGTGGCTACTGGCGGGCCGACGAGCACAACCGGACCGCGTTCACCGAGGACGGGTTCTACCGCACCGGCGACATCGTGCGGCGCACCGCCACCGGTCATCTGGTGGTCGAGGGGCGGGCGAAGGACCAGATCAACCGGGGTGGCGAGAAGATCGCCCCGGAAGAGGTCGAGAACGTCATCCTCGCCCACCCGGCCGTGCACGACGTCTCCCTGGTCGCCGTACCCGACGAGTTCCTCGGTGAGCGCACCCTCGCCTACGTGATCCAGCGCGAGGGCGCCGAACCGTTGAAAGCGTCGCACATCAGGGCCTTCGTGCGCGAGCGCGGAATCGCCGCCTACAAGGTCCCCGATCTCGTCCAGATCGTCGACGCGTTCCCGCAGACCGGCGTCGGCAAGGTCAGCAAGAAGGGCCTGCGGTCGGCTGCCGCGGCCCCCGAGAAGCACTGAAAGGCCGGCCCCCGCATGGCGATCCCGCCCATCACCGCCTACCCGCTCCCGGAGCCGGACCGGTTGCCCGCCAACCGGGTGTCCTGGACGGTGGATCCGGCCCGCGCCGTGCTGCTCGTGCACGATCTCCAGCAGCACTTCCTGTCGGCGTTCCCGGCCGGTGAGCAGCCGCTGGCCGGCATGCTCGCGAACACCGCCCGGCTGCTGAAGGAGTCCCGCCGGGCCGGGGTGCCGGTGGTGTACTCGGCGCAGCGCGGCGGTCAGACGCCCGAGGAGCGGGGACTTCAACTGGACTTCTGGGGCCCGGGAGTGGCCGACGATCCGGCGGCTCTGGCCGTCCCGGAGGCCGTGGCGCCCGAGCCGGACGACACGGTGCTGACCAAGTGGAAGTACAGCGCCTTCGTGCGTACGGACCTGGAGGAACGGCTGCGCGGCTGGGGCCGCGACCAGCTCGTGATCGTCGGGGTGTACGCGCACATCGGCGTGATGATGACGGCCGCGGACGCGTGGAGCCGTGACCTTGAGGCGTTCGTCGTCGCCGACGCCGTAGCCGACTTCTCCCGCGAGGAGCACGAGATGGCCCTGCGCTGGTCCGCGGGACGCTGCGCGGTGGTGACCACGACGGACGCCGTGTTCCAGGGGGCCTGACCCACGGGGAGCGCCGCCGCGGCGCGAAACCGGCGGGCCGGCGCTCCCCCTGGCGCGTGCCAGGTGTCGCAGGGCAGACGGGACTTAACGGACACGGCCCCAAGGCCCCCGCTCACCGTCCCCGCTCACCCGGCCGCCGCGTCCTCGCGGCCCGCGCCGAACGCCCCAACCACGCGGTCGGTGAGCGTGACCGCCGCGCAGATGGCGGCCAGCCGGCGTACGGCCGTGGCGTGGTCGCCGGCCGTCTCGTCGACCACGGCGTCGGCGACCACGAAGGGCCGCAGTTCCTGGGTCCCGGCGTCCGTGGCGGTGAGCAGGACGTCCGTCCGCGCCGGGGCGCCGACGACGATCAACTGGTCGCGCGCCAGCTCCCTCAGACGCGCCCGCAGCCGGGTGCCGGCGAACGAGCTGGGCTGTTTCGCGGTGAACACGGTGTCCCCGGGCTGCGGTTGGACGATGTCCGCGACCGCGCGGGCCGCCGCCTCGGAGGGCGGGCGGGTCGGCCGCCACGCGCCCCGGCCCGCCGTGTCGCGCCCCGGCACGGGCCGCACCTGCCCGCCGGGCACCCGCACCACGTACACGACCGGCACCCCGGCCGACCGGGCGGAGCGCGTCAACCGGCCGATATTGGCGAGGAGTTCGCCGACGGGCGCGCGGTCCTGGAGGGTGCGCAGGAGGTAGTGCTGCACATGCTACACCAGGAGTGCCGACCTGCGCGGGTCGATGCTCCACGGCGCCCCCTCGGCGGGCAGCGAGGTCGCGGTGGGCATGGCGTAGGGGGCGGTACGGGACGGCGTCATGGGGTGGGCCTTTCTCGGCTCAGGTCAGCAGGTGCCCCGTGTGGGAGAGGCGGCGCGCCGCGGCCAGCAGGGCGTGGATCTGAGGGCCGACGTGATCGATGTGACGCACGGGCTTGTTGAAGGGCAGCCGGACGTCGCGGTGGGTGCGCGGGTGTTCCAGACGCAGCGTCAGGCCATAGCGGTCGATGGCGACCGGGAGCGCGCGCAGCATGCCGCTCCGCGGGAGCGGGCGGACGAGGCGCAGGAGCAGGGGGACCATCTCGGGGTGGTCGTCGACGAGATGGGTCAGCATGCCCGCCTCACTCGTCGCCAGCGGGTCCGGCTCGGTCGCCTGGAGTTCGTGGAGGGTCACGTACGCGCGCCCGGTGGCGTCCTCAAGGACGCACTGCCCGAACTCCATGCAGGTGCTCTCGGTGGACTCGGGGTCGTACGGCGCGGCCAGCAGCCCGGTCAGGGTGACCCGGGCGCGCAGCCGGTCGCGTACCGGGATGGGGGCGACGTCGGTGAGTTCCAGCCGGATCGGAACCCGCCCGCCGGGCGGCAAACCCGGGCCTTCGAACGGCGTGTGGAGATGGACGTGACCCATGACGCCGGCGCCGTCGAGACGGCGGACCTCGGTGTCCCGCCCGTCGGTCACCACGGTCATCGAGTGGGCGGCGGCCAGGATCGAGCGGGCACGTTCGGCGGCTGTCGGCGCGCCGGCGCGCAGGGGGAAGCGACGCATCCGGATCCTCCCGGAGGTCCAGTGAATTAGGTTTGCCTAACCTAACTTATCAGGGCTGTGGTTGTCAGGCCGACAGCCTGTTCCCGCGCGTTCTCGTGCAGCGCAACGCGTTTTCGTGCGCCGCACACCGCTGCGCGTCCCCTCCGCCGCTCGGAGAACGCCGACGGCCCGGCCGCGCGCGTCAAGCGCCGGCCGGGCCGCCCGGGTACGAGCCGGTGGGAGAGCTCAGCCCTCCTCCCCCACCCCGACGACCCACAGCCGGTGGTCCCAGCCGACGTCCTTGCGGGCCCGCACCGTCAGTCCGGCCCGCTCGACGAGCCGGGCGACGTGCTGCTCGCCCCGCACTCCGGAGCCGAAGGCGCACTTCAGCCGCAGGTGGTGCAGGACGGCGTCGACGTCGTCCGGATCGGCCGGCGTCACCTGCTCGACGAGGACCAGCATGCCGCCGGGAGCCAGCGCCGCGCCCGCCTCGGCGAGCACCTGCTGCGCGTCCTCGTCCGCGAGCCACTCCAGCTGACGGCACATCAACACGGTCTCGGCACCGTCCGGTACGCCCGAGGCGCGCGGCACCAGCTCGACGCGCGGCAGGACGTCGGTGTCGAGCAGTTCCTCGCGCAGCACCCGCAGCGCCGTGGGCATCGCGGCGATCCGGGCCCGCAGGCCGGGGAACGCCTTGACGAGGGCGTTGACGACGGTGGCCGAACCGTGGCCCGTCGCCGTGAGCACGGACACCGACGACCAGTCGTAGGCGCCGGCCACGCCGGGAGCGACCCAGCGAGCCTCGTCCTCGACCGCCGCGCGGGCGGTCCCGGCCAGCCGGGGGTCGTCGAGCATGGCACCGGCGAGGGTCTCGCCGCTCTGGGTGCGGTACCCGGCCTCGCCGGTGCGCAGGGTGTGCAGCAGTCCGCTGAAGGAGGCGTCCAGAGCCGCCTGTGCGCCGCCGAGGTGGTACTCGTACGCCGAGTGGTCGTCGTCGACGAGTTCCTCGCCGACCGGGGCGAGCCGGTAGCCGCCGTCGCCGTCGTCGGCCAGTACGTCGAGATGGACCAGGTAGGCCAGGAGCGCGGTGAGGGCGGAGCGGTCGGCTCCGGTGCGTGCCGCCAGGTCATCCGGGGTGCGCACGCCGGACGCCACCAGCGCGAAGACGTCCAGGGTGACGGCCGCGCGGATGGCGTAGCCGGGAGCCAGGTCGGTCAGTTCGTGCAGCCGCTCATGGGCGTCGTCCTCCACCTCCTCGGCCGTGGGCACGCCGGGCGCCGCGGGCTCGGTGCGGCGCCAGTATCCGGTGATGTCCAGGTACTCGCGGGGCACCTGACGCTCTGTCACCAGGTGGCGGCGGATGCCCTTGAGGGTGACGGCCTCACCGGCCACCCAGGCGAAGACGGTTCCGGACGGCCACTCCATCTCCCGTACGGCACGCTCCAGGAGGTCGCCGGTGCCGGCTGGGGCGCCGTCGCGGGACAGCCAGACGATGTCGGCGTCGGCACGGGTGCGCAGCTCCTGGCGGTGGCTGTCCTCGCCGACCTCGATGAAGACCTTCGCGCGGGTGCCCTCGGGCATCTCCGCGAGCCAGCGGCCGATTGCGGGCAGCGCGGTCTCGTCGCCGACGACCAGCAGCCAGTCGGCGCCTTCGGGGTGGCTGTGGGACATCTTGGGTCCGGCGATCCAGGCGCTCTCGCCGGGCTTGACGCGTTCGGCCCAGCCCGAGGCGACACCGCCCTCGTGCCGGACGAAGTCGAAGTCGATCTCGCCGGCCTCGGGGTCGAAGCGGACCGGCGTGTAGTCCTTGGAGACCGGCCGCGCGTCCGCGGGCCAGTCCAGGCTGCTGACGTTCTGCCGGGGCAGCACCAGCCGCCCGGTCTCGTCGGTGAAGAAGAACTTCACATGGTCGTCGAAGCCCTCCGTGCGCAGCCCGGGCAGATCCAGGCCGTCCCGGGTGAAGGCGCGCAGTTGCTCGCCGCCGAGGGTCAGGCGGCGCATGCCCGGTGTGATGTTCTCGGCGCGCAGCACGGTCAGCTCCCTGAGCACGATGGGGAACGTGGCGACCGAACGGGGGCTGCGGGTGGGCATGTCGATGCTCCTTATCACTACGGGACTGCTGTGCGCGTTCCCCGCGGGGTGGGGGGACGCGGATGCGCCGGGCGCGCCGCGACCGGCCGCCGGGCGAAAGGGCCCGGCGGCCGGGGCGGCGGACCGGCCGGTCGTGCTACTTGCCGGCGACGGCGTCGGCAAGGATCGGGGTGAGCTTCTCGGCCACCCACGGGGAGCTGAGCGCGTCCGGGTAGGCGACGGCTGAGGCCAGGGTGTTCTCCGAGGGCACGATCGCGTAGTGCTTGCCCTTGACCACCTTGAGGGACTTGAAGAGCTTGTTCTTCCCCAGGTCCGAGGCGGAGATCAGGCCGTTGTCACCGAACGGGTACGTCATCAGCAGGATGTCCGCCTCCAGTTCGTCCAGGTTCTCCAGGCTCACCGCGTTCTTGTCGGCGGAGTAGTTCTTGGAGTTGTCGGCCTTCGTCAGACCCAGCCCCTCGAAGACGCCCGGGTCCTGGTCTGCGTACGACATGTACGTGACCTGCTCGGGGTGGACGACGGCGTAGGTGTACGTCTTACCCTTGAACTCGGGGTGCGCCGCGGCGGCGTCGGCGAACGCCTTCTCGTTGGCGGTGATGATCTCCTCGGCCTTCTCGGTCATGCCGAGGGCCTTCGCCGCGGTCTTCAGCCGCTCCTGCCAGGTGAGGGTGTCGGCGTCCTTCTTGCCGGCGTAGGTGACGACCGGGGCGATGGGCGCGAGCTTGGCGTAGTCGGTGTCCATCGACCAGGTGTTCATGCCGAGGATGACGTCCGGCGCGGCGGAGGCGATCGCCTCGAAGTCGGTGCCGTCGGTGTCGTCGTACGTCTTGAGCTTGCCGGCGCCGAGCTTGTCGATCGCGCGCTGCTTGTACTCGGGGACGTCGCCGCCGTCCTCGGCGTCCGGGGTGATGACGGGCACCAGACCGAGGGCGAGGGCGATGTCGGTGTCGCCGTCGGAGACGGTGGCGACCTTGACCGGCTTCTCCTTGACCTCGGTCTTGCCCCACGCGTTGGTGAGGGACACCGGGAAGGCCTCGGAGCCTGCCCCGGCGGAGGACTTCGACTCGGGCTTCGCGTCGTCGCCGGAGTCGGAGCAGCCGGTCGCCAGGGCGAGGCAGGCGGCCATGGCCACCAGGGTGCGGGCGGCGCCGCGACGGCCGAAGGGTCTGGGAAGGCGGTTCACTTGCGGTTCTCCTCGGTGAGGTGACGGCGGCCCAGGGGGAAGATCTGGGGCCGTTCGGTGCGGGGGTGCGGCACGACGACGCAGTCCAGGCCGAAGACTTCGGCCACGGTGCGTTCGTCGAGCACTTCTGCCGGGGGGCCCTGGCGCACGATGCGGCCGTCACGCATGGCGACGATCGTGTGGGCGTACAGGGCCGCCTGGTTGAGATCGTGGGAGACGAGCACAATCGTTTTTCCGGTCGACTCGTTGAGGTCGGCCAGCAGGTCCATCACCTCGATCTGGTGCGCGATGTCCAGATAGGTGGTGGGCTCGTCGAGCAGCAGGGTCGGGGTGTCCTGGGCGAGGGCGAGCGCGATCCACACACGCTGGCGCTGCCCGCCGGAGAGTTCGTCGACCGGGCGGTCGATGAGCTCCGCGGTGCCGGTGGCCGTCAGGGCCTCGGCGATGACCTGTTCGTCGGCGGCGGTGCGGCGCTGCCCGAACCGCCGGTGCGGATGGCGTCCCCGCCACACGAGGTCGCCGACGCTGATGGACTCCGGCGCGACGGGCGACTGCGGCAGGATGCCGAGGCTGCGGGCGACGTCGCGGGTGCGCATGGCGTGGATGTCGGCGCCGTCCAGCAGCACCGAGCCGGACGCGAGGGGCAGCAGCCGGGCCACGGCCTTCAACAGGGTGGACTTGCCGCAGGCGTTGGGGCCGACGAGCGTGGTGATCCGGCCGGTCTCGACGCTGAGCGACAGTTCCTCGATGACACGGGCGTCGCCGTAGCCGGCGGATATGCCGCGGGCCTGAAGGCCGTACGGGCCGGGTGCGGAGGTGACGGTCTCGCCGGCCGCGTGGGTCTGTCCGTACACGGCGGTCTTCTCGTCCACGGCGGTCTTCTCGTCGACAGCGGCCTGTTGGTCAGCAGCGACCTGTTCGTCGACGGCGCTCCGCGCGTCCACGACGTCTCGTCCGTTCACGGCGGTCTGTTCCTTCACGAGACGGCTCCCTGTCTGCGCCGAAGGATCAGCCAGACGAAGTACGGCGCGCCGAGCAGCGCGGTGAGGACCCCGGTGGGCACCGGGCTGATCAGTGGCGCGTTCTGCGCGAGGACGTCGGAGCCGATCACGAGGACCGAACCGACCAGCGGCGCGAGCGCGATGGAGCGGTCACCGCCGACCAGCCGGACCGCGATGGGCCCGCTGATCAGGGACACGAACGCGATCGGACCGACGACGCTGGTGGCCAGGGCGGCCGCGGCGGCACCGACGAGCAGTGCGGCGATCCGGGCCGGCGTGACGCGGGTGCCCAGACCGGTGGCGAGCTGGTCGCCGAGGGACATCGTGCCGATGGACCGGTGCAGCAGCGCCGTGCCGGCCAGGCAGAGGGCCAGCGCGCAGGCGAGGATGCGCACGCCGGGCCAGTCGGCGCCGTTGGTGCTGCCGATCATCCAGCGCATCACCATGGCGATGCGTTCCTCGCCGGCGACGGTGAAGAGGTAGTTGGTGTAGGCGGTGCACACGGCGCTGAGCCCTATGCCGACGAGGACCAGCCGGTAGGTGTCCACCCCGCGCTGCCAACTGAGCGCGTGCACGGCGGCGACGAGCGCGAACGCCCCGGCGACGGCGGCGAGCGACGGCCCCCACGCGAAGGCGGACGGCGCGAGCAGCAGGATGGTGGCGGCGCCCGCGGAGGCGCCGGCCGAGATGCCGACGACGTCGGGCGTGGCCAGGGGGTTGCGCACGAGCCGCTGGTACAGCGCGCCCGCGAGCCCGAACAGGGCGCCGGCGAGCAGTGCGGCGAGGGCACGCGGCATCCGCAGCTGGAAGATCAGGTAGTCGGCGAGTCCGTCGCGCAGTCCGAGCGCGGCGGGCAGCACGTCGCCGGGCGCGACGTCGCCGACGCCGCCGAGGAGGACGGAGGCCGAGGTCAGGCCGAGCAGCAGCGCGACGAGTACGGCGCTGACGGCCACGGTGCGCAGGTTGTGCGCGCGCCGGGCGGTGCGCAGCCGTGCTGCGGTGGTCTCCAGCGGTGTTGCCGGTTCGGGCCGGCGCACGGGGATCGCGGTCGTCATCACACCCGCACCAGGTTCCGACGGCGGGCGAGCCACACGAAGAAGGGGGTGCCGATCGCCGCGGTCATCACACCGACCTGGATCTCGCCGTGGTCGATGACCAGGCGTCCGGCGATGTCGGCTCCGGTGAGCAGCACGGCTCCGAGGCACATCGCCAGCGGCAGCGACCAGCGGTGGTCCGGTCCGGCGAGCATGCGCGCGCAGTGCGGGGCGACCAGTCCGACGAAGGCGACGGGGCCCACGGCGGCGGTGGCTGCGGCACACAGCAGGACGGCCACGGCGGCGCAGGCGAGCCGGGCGCGTTCGACGGGGACGCCGAGCGCGCGGGCGGTGTCGTCACCGAGGCCGAGGATGTTGAGGGTGCGGCCGAACGGCAGCGCGAGCAGCAGTCCGGCGGCGATGAACGGCCATGCCTCGTCCAGGACCGAGGACCGCCCGGTGAGCTGTCCGACGGACCAGAAGCGCAGGTGGGCGAAGGCCGCGTCGTCCCGGACCACCATCAGGGTGATCAGCGAGGACATCACGGCGGCCAGGGACACCCCGGCGAGCACCAGGCCGATGGTGGAGCTGCCGGTGTTGGTGCGGGTGCCGATGAGGTACACGAGGGCGGCGCTCACGGCGGAGCCGAGGAGGGCGAGCCAGAAGTAGCCCTGGAGTTCGGACATGTCGAAGAAGACGATGCCGAGCACCACGAACATGGCGGCGCCCTGCTGGATGCCGAGGATGCCGGGGTCGGCGAGCGGGTTCATGGTCAGCGCCTGCATGACCATGCCGGACGCGCCGAGGGCGGCGCCGACCAGCAGACCGAGGAAGGTCCGCGGTATCCGCTCGGTCCACAGCACATGGCTGTTGTAGGCCTCGCCCGCCGGGTGCAGCAGGATGCGGACGATCTCCGCGAGGGAGATGTCCCGGGAGCCGAGGCCGATGCTCGCCGTCAGCGTCGCCGCCACCGCCACCGCCGCAAGCAACAGACAGGCAGCACCTCGCGTGAAGCGGGTCCTGGCCGGGGGCGACGGCGCCACCGGCGGGGACGTGGTTGTCATGATTTCTTCCGCTCCTCACGGTTGCACGGCAGGTTAGGTTACCCTTACTTTGCCTGCAGGCAATCCAACGCAGAGGCACAAGCCTCGAATTCAAGGGTCGGTCTGACCGGCTCCACACCCAGGGGGGGTCGTGACACGACGTGCGATCAGGACGGCACAGTCGGAGCAGCTCGCACCGCCGCGTCCGGAGCAACCGGACGACGACTTCATCGCCGCGGGGGGCCACCCCACGCACGTGCACGACTTCCACCAGTTCCTGTATGTGCCGCTAGGGCGGATCGTCGTCACGGCGTCCGGCACGGACCATGCGCTCTCACCGACGGTGGCTTTGTGGCTGCCCGCGGGTGTACCGCACAGCGCGCGGTTCGATCCGGACTCGCTGGTCATCAGCGAGTCCTTCGACGCCGCGCTGCACCACCTGCCGTACGAGGAAGCCTCGGTGGTGCACGTGGGCGAGGCACAGCGCCTGCTGCTGCTCGCTCGGACGCGCGGCGGCCAGGCGGTGCCCGATGACGCCAAGGTCTTCGCCGAGTTGACCGGGGCCGGAGAGGGGCGGCTGCCGTTGCCGCGGCCGACCGGAGAGGCGGCCCGCGCGGTGGCCCGCGCACTCCTGCGCGACCCTGCCGACCAACGGACCGCGGAACAGTGGGCGGCAGGTCTGTACACCAGTTCCACCAGCCTGCGCCGGGCGTTTCGCACGGAGACCGGACTGGCGTTCTCGGACTGGCGCACGCGCGTGCGACTCAACCGCTCGCTGGAGCTTCTCGCCGAGGGGCACCGGGTCGGCATCGTGGCGACGCGCGTGGGTTTCGTGAGCACGAACGGCTTCATCCTGGCGTTCCGCAGGCACTTCGACCGCACTCCGGGCGCTTACGTCCGCGAACGACTGCACCGGGCCGCGCGATACGGTCTGACCGCGCCGGCTGGGCAGCTTCCCGGGCGCCGGTGACACCGGCAGGCATGGACGACGAGGGCTCACGACTCACCCTCGGACAGCTCGTCATTTTCACAGTCGAATTGACGGATCATCACTTCCCAGTCCGGCGCTCGCGACTCTCGACGGGGACTTGACATCCCGCCCGCTATGGGCAATTTTTTTAGGCAAGCCTTACCTAAGTAAGTATCTTGCGTGCGGCCCTGCCCGAAGCACGCATTCCCTGCATCAGGCAGGCGACCCTCCGCTCCGGGCAGGACCTGAACAAAGGACGAGCATTGTCAGCAGGGCATGCGGACACGGGGCGACACGCGGAGCCACCGGTCGACGATCTGGTCGGCATAGGCTTCGGCCCGGCCAATCTCGCACTCGCCATCGCGATCGAGGAACACAACGCCCAGTGCAGTGACGGCCGCGCGCTGCGGACGACGTTCACCGAACGGCAGCGGGAGTTCGGCTGGCACCGAGGCATGCTGCTGCCCGGAGCGACCATGCAGGTGTCGTTCCTGAAGGATCTGGCCACGATGCGCGATCCGGGCAGCCGGTTCACCTTCCTGCGCTATCTGCACGAGCGGGGGCGGCTGCCCGACTTCATCAACCAGAAGTCGTTCTTCCCGACGCGGCTCGAGTTCCACGACTACTTCCGCTGGTGCGCCGCCCAGGTGGAGAACCATGTCCGCTACGGCCGCCAGGCCCACGCGATCCGGCCGGCCGCGCCCGGCGCGGTGGTCGACACCCTGGAGGTGCTGACCCGCCCCGCCGACGACACACCCGGCAAGGAATCGATTCTGCACACCCGGAACGTCTCCCTCGGCACCGGACTGCGCCCCAGGCTCCCCGACGGCGTCTCGGCCGGGCCGCACCTGTGGCACAGCCGGGACCTGCTGTTCGCCGCCGGCGACCTGACGCACCGTCCGCATCGCCGCTTCGCGGTCATCGGCGCCGGCCAGTCGGCCGCGGAGGCCGCGGAGTTCCTGCACCGGGAGTTCCCCGACGCTGAGGTCTGCGCCGTCTTCACCCGCTACGGCTACAGCCCCGCCGACGACAGCCCGTTCGCCAACCGCATCTTCGACCCCGCGGCCGTGGACGACTTCTACGCCGCGCCCGACGAGGTCAAGCAGAACCTGCTCGGCTACCACGCCAACACCAACTACTCGGTGGTCGACGCCGACTTGATAGACCAGCTCTACCGGACCGTCTATGGGGAGAAGGTGGCCGGAACCGAGCGGCTGCGGATCCTCAACATGACCTCCTTCGAGGCCGTCGAGGAGCTCGCCGACGGCGTCCGGATCGTGCTCCGTCGACTCATCACCTCCGAGACCAGCACACTCGACTGCGACGCCGTGGTGTTCGCCACCGGCTACCAGCCGTCCGACCCGCGCGAACTGCTCGGGCCGCTCGCCGACGAATGCCTGACGGACGGTCAGGGGCGATTGAGGATCGGCCGTGACCACAGGGTGGCCACCACACCGCGGGTTCGCGCCGGCATCTATCTGCACGGCGCGGCGACCGAGCACTCGCACGGCATCACCTCGTCCCTGCTGTCCACGCTGGCGGTCCGGGCAGGCGAGCTCTGCGACGCCCTGCTGCTGGACCGGGCCGAGCGGGACGGGCCGGACGGTAGCGTGGGCGGGCTGCGCGCGAGCGAGGCCGACGACATCGCCGTACCTGCATGACCGCCCCCTCCCACTCCCCTCCCACCTTCACACCCCCTGACCAAGGAGAACCGACATGGCAACCACCAACCCCTTCGAGGACGACGACGCCCGCTACCTGGTCCTGGTCAACGAGGAGAACCAGCACTCGCTGTGGCCCGCGTTCGCCGAGGTCCCCGCGGGCTGGACGGTCGTGCACGGCGAGGACTCCCGGCAGAACTGCCTCGCCTACGTGGACGAGCACTGGACCGACATGCGTCCGGCGAGCCTGGCGGCCCGGTCCTGACGGACCGTCGGGCGGCTCCCGAGGGCGGTCAGAGCGCCCGGCGCAGGACCCGCGAGCCCCTTCGCGGGTTCAGCGCGGCCGGCCAAGCGGCGGGATCCTCGGCCGGGGTGAAGCCGTGCCGCAGGAACAGCTCCGCGCCACCGCTCGTCGCGGTGAACACCGTCGCCGCCGGGCGAGCCACCGCTTCGGCGAGCAGCGCCCGGAGCAGGGCCGAGCCGACCCCGCGCCCCTGACTGCGCGCCGCCACACAGAAGTTGTAGAGCACCGCCGTGCGGGCGGAGGCCGGTCCGATCCGCTCCGCACCGCACCGCAGGGCCACACAGCCCTCGACGCCACCCATCGGTGACTCGGCGATCAGGAAGTCCCCGGCGTCACGGGCGTACTGCCACGGTGGCCGCTCGCACAGCTCTCCCGTACGCACGAAGACACGGGAGAGCCGGTACAGCGCGCCCGCGTCCTCTGGTCCGGCCGCCCGCACGACCACCGTCGCCCGAGGGCATGGAGCGGGGGAAGCGGGACGGAGTCCGGAGGGGAGGTTCACCGTGGTCATCAGCACTCTCACTGGTAAGTCGGCGGTGCCCGCCGCGAACGGCGGTGGGAAATATCTGGACTTGACCCGAACAAAGACTAGATTATTAGGTAAGGCTGACCTAATCACAGAGTGAGCATGATCGAGGAGCGGAACACGCCATGGCCGACACATCCAGTCCACAGCCCTTCACCCTTGAGCGGCTTCGGAGGGACATCGCCGAACTGCTCTACGTGGACGCGGACGACGTCGAGGTCGACGTGAACGTGTTCCACCAAGGGCTGGACTCCGTACGGATGATGATGCTCGTGGAGGGGTGGCGCGCCGACGGCGCGGAGGTCGGCTTCGCCGAGCTGGCCGAGCGCCCGACCCTGAACGACTGGTCCGCGCTCCTCGCCCCGGCCGGAGCGCCGCATGCGCGTGCGTGATCTCCTGATCGATGTCGAACCCCTGCGCACCAGCCAGGACTTCAGGGCCATCTTCCTCGCCCGGGTGGTGTCGCTGTTCGGGCTCGGCATGGCGACGGTGGCCCTGGCCGCCCAGGTCTACGACCTGACCGAGTCCACCTTCAGCGTCGCCGTCACCAGCATGATCATGAGCGTGACGGTGCTGCTGGGCTCGCTGTGGGGCGGCTGGATGGCCGACCGCACGGACCGCCGACGGCTCATCGTCAGCGCCCGCGCGACCGCCGCGCTCGCCTTCGCCGGGCTCGCCGCCAACGCCTTCGCGCCGGAGCCCTCCCTGGGAGCGATCTACGCCTGTGTGGCCGTGGACGGACTGGCCACGGGGGTGAGCGTCACCGCCCTGATGGCGGTGGCGCCCACGCTGGTGCGGCCGGACCAGCTGCCGGCCGCCGGTGCGCTGATCTCCCTCACCGGAGAGATCGGCTCGATCTCCGCCCCGCTCCTCGGCGGTGTGCTGCTCGCCGCCTCCGGGCCCGGCCCGGTGTTCGCCTTCACCGCGTTCACCACCGGTGTGACGACCCTCCTGGTGCTGCGGCTGAGGCCCCTGCCGCCGGTCGCCGACGAAGACGACGGGGGCGACAGGGACGAGAGGGACGGCGCCCGGGACGGGGCCGGGAACGGCCTCGGCAAGGACAACGGCTCCCCGCTGGTCGCCTTCCGGTTCGCGCTGCGCAACCGGGTCGTCGGCGCGCTGCTCGCCCTCGGCGGGGTGACCGTCGTGTTCAACCTGCCGACGGTCCTCTTCCCCGAACTCGTCGCGACCCGCTTCGGCGGCGGCGAGGTCGTCCTCGGACTGCTCTACACCGCTCCGGCCGTCGGCGCGGTGCTCGTCTCCGCGACGAGCGGCTGGATCAGCCGGGCCGCGTACCCCGGCCGGCTGCTGCTGACCGCCGCCCTGACCGGCGGCCTCGCCACCGTCGGCTTCGGTCTGAGCGGTCAGATCTGGGTCGCCGTCCTGATGCTGGCCATCGGCGGTGCGGCCGGCACGGTGTACGAGATCCTGGAGTACGCCCTGGTCCAGCACAACACCCCCGACCGCCTGCGGGGCCGCGTGGTCAGCGTCATCACCGCGCAGGGCACCACGGGCAATGTGCTCGGCGACGCCGAAGTCGCCCTGGTGGCACGCTGGTTCAACCCCGCCGGAGCGGCGGTCGTCAACGGCGCCGTGTGTGCCGTGGCGGCGGTCCTGGCCGCCGTGCTCGTACCGGGACTGCGCAAGGCCACCCTCCCGCGTGACGTCGACGAGACCGGGGCGGGCCCCACCGGCCCGTCCGACGGCCACGGTCCCGGCCCCGGCCCCGAACAGGGCGTGCCGGCCACCACCGGCTGACCGCACGTCCCTGCCCCGCCCCTCCCCCGCGCCGCGCGGTCCGCCGCCGGCGCGCCCCACTCCTGTCCTTCTTCTGCGGACGATCCATCCGGTCGCGCCGCGCTGCTTCCTGGAGCGAGATCCATGTCCGAGCGTGCCCAGCGGCGACTTCCCCTGACCGGGGCCCAGACCGGTGTCTGGTACGGCCAGCGGCTGGCCCCCGACTCGCCGGTCTACAACGTCGGCCAGTACGTCGAGATCAGCGGACCGCTCGACCCCGCGCTCTTCGAGGAGGCTGTGCGCCGCACCGCCGGTGAGTGCGACTCGCTGACGGCGCGCTTCGAGGAGGACGAGGCGGGCCGGCCCTGGCAGGTGCTCGTACCCGACCCGGACGCGCTCGCGGGGAGGCCGGTGCTCAAGGTCGTCGACCACCGGGGCGTGCCCGACCCCGACGCGGCGGCGCTGGAGCTGATGCGCGCTGACATGGACCGGCCCCTGGACCCCGTCACCGACCCGCTGTTCGCCTACGCGCTGCACTTGGTCGGCCCGAACCGGGCCCTGTGGTACCAGCGCGTCCACCACATCGCGCTCGACGCCTACTCCTTCTCGCTGATCGCCCGGCGCGTCGCCCAGGTGTACACCGCGCTGGCCCGCGGCGAGGAGCCCGAGCCGTCCAAGTTCGGCTCGCTCGCCCACGTGGTCGCGGAGGAGCAGGCGTACCAGGGTTCGCAGCAGGAGGGGCGGGACCGGGAGTACTGGCTGTCCAGGCTCGCCGACCGGCCCGAACCGGAACTGCTGGCCGGCGCGGCCCACCCGGCCTCGCAGACCTTCCTGCGCGACGGCGCCGTCCTCACACCGGAGGCGACGGCCGCTCTGCACGCCCTCGGACGTGCGGCGCGCGCCACGTGGGCCGACGCGGTCACCGCCGCCTGGGCCGCGTTCCTGCACCGCTCCACCGGGTCCCGGGACGTGCTGCTGTCGATGCCGGCGATGTCCCGTCTGGGCTCGGCGGCGCTCTGGGTGCCGTCGATGGTGGTGAACGTGCTGCCGCTGCGGGTGGCGGTCCGCCCGGACCGCTCCCTTGCCGAGCTGACCGCCGATGTGGCGCGGCTGGTGCGGGAGTTGCGGGCGCACCACCGCTACCGGGCCGAGGACATCCGCCGCGACCTCGGTCTGGTGGCCCGCGAACAGGGGCTGCTGGGGCCGATGGTGAACATCAATGCCTTCGACTACGCGCTGGACTTCGCGGGCGCCCCCGGCACCGCCCGCAATCTGGCCGCCGGTCCCGTCCACGACCTCACGCTCCAGCTCTACCACGACGCCGCCGACGGCCACATCCGCTTCGAACTGGACGCCAACCCCCGCGCCTACGACGCGGAGACGCTGACCGCGCGGTGCGCCGAGTTCACCCGGTTCCTGTCCGAGGTCGCCGCGACCGGCCCGGACTGCCCGGTGGGCGGCCCCGACCTGGTCCACGCCGACACCCGGCTCGCCCTGCTGGCCGCCGCGGACGGCACCACGCGCGAGATCGCGCCCGGCACGGTCGTCGACGCCTTCGCCGTGCAAGCCGCCGCGCATCCGGAGC
Organism: Streptomyces sp. M41; assembly: GCF_043673425.1. Classification (NCBI taxonomy): domain Bacteria; kingdom Bacillati; phylum Actinomycetota; class Actinomycetes; order Kitasatosporales; family Streptomycetaceae; genus Streptomyces; species Streptomyces sp. M41. Next base: position 107,188 of record NZ_JBIMKE010000010.1, read on the forward strand.
GGACCGCGGTCGTCGCCGCCGGTCGCGAACTCACCTACGCCGAGCTGGACGAGCGGTCCGGCCGTCTGGCCCGGCTGCTGGCCGACCGGGGCGTCGGACCGGAGACGTATGTCGGCATCGCGCTGCCCCGCACCGAGGAGCTGCTGGTCGCGCTGCTCGCCGTGCTCAAGGCGGGCGGCGCCTATCTGCCGCTTGACCTGGACTACCCGGCCGACCGGCTGGAGTACATGGTCCGCGACGCCCGCCCGGTCTGCGTGCTGACCACGCTCGCCGCCGCGCCCTCGGCGCCGCGGGTGCCCGGCAGCGGCACCGTCGTCCTGGACGCGCCGGACACCCTGGCCGCCCTGGGCGAACACTCCGCCGCCCCGCTCACCGACGACGAGCGGCGCGCCCCGCTGGACGGCGCGCACCCGGCGTACGTCATCCACACCTCCGGATCGACCGGGCGCCCCAAGGGCGTGGTCGTGCCGCACGCGGCGCTCGCCAACTTCCTGCGGATGCAGGCGCACGAACTGGCGCTGAGCCCCGGGGACAGTCTGGTGGCCGTCACCACCATCTCGTTCGACATCGCCGCGCTGGAGCTGTGGGTCCCGCTGATCAGCGGCGCGACCGTGGTCCTCGCCGACCGCGACACCGTGCGTGACCCCGCCGCGCTCGCCGCGCTGGTGGACGCCCACCGGCCCACCGTGATGCAGGCGACCCCGTCCCTGTGGCACGCCCTGCTGGAGGACGGCCGCCCGGCGGCCCTCGTCGGCACGACGGTGCTGGTCGGCGGCGAGGCCGTGCCGGCGGCCCTGGCCGAACGCCTGGCCGGCACCGCGGGGAAGGTCACCAACGTCTACGGGCCGACCGAGGTGACCGTCTGGGCCACCTCCGCCACGCTGGCCGCCGACCACACCGGCACGCCGGACATCGGCACCCCGTTCTGGAACACCCGCGCCTACGTCCTGGACGGTGCGCTGCGCCCGTCGCCCACGGGGCGTCCCGGCGAGCTGTACCTGGCCGGGGCGCAGTTGGCGCGCGGCTATCTGGGCCGGTACGGGCTGACCGCCGAACGGTTCGTCGCCGACCCCTTCGGCGCCCCCGGCGCCCGCATGTACCGCACCGGCGACCTGGTGCGGCGGCGCGCCGACGGGCGTATCGAGTTCCTCGGCCGGGCCGACGATCAGGTCAAGGTGCGCGGCTTCCGGATCGAACTCGGTGAGATCGAGACCGTGCTGGGCGGGGCCGGGGCGGTCGGCCGCGCGGTGGTCGTGGTCCGCGAGGACCTGCCCGGCTCCCAGCACCTGGTCGGCTATGTCACCGCCGCCGCGGACGGCCCCGCCCCGGATCCGGCCGCGCTGCGGGCGCTGGCCGCCGAGCGGCTGCCCGAGTACATGGTGCCGTCGGCCGTGGTGGTGCTCGACGCCTTCCCGCTGACCGCCAACGGCAAGGTCGACCGCCGCGCCCTGCCCGCCCCCGATCTGTCGGGGCTGACCTCGGCCGGTGCACGCGCCCCACGCGACGCCCGGGAGGAGATCCTGACCGGGATCTTCGCCGACGTGCTCGGGTTGCCGTCGGCCGGGTCGGACGACGACTTCTTCTCGCTCGGCGGGCATTCGCTGCTCGCCGCCCGGGTGATCGCGCGGGTGCGGCAGGCGCTGGGCGCCGAGTGCGGCATCCGGGACATCTTCGAGTCCCGGACGGCCGCGGCCCTGGCGGAGCGGCTGGCGGAGCGGGGCGCCAGCGGGCGTCCGGCGCTGACCGCGGTGGAGCGGCCGGAGCCGCTGCCGCTGTCGTACGCGCAGCGGCGGCTGTGGTTCCTGCACCAGATACAGGGTCCGAGCGCCGCCTACAACATCCCGTTCGTGGCCCGTTTCGCCGAGCCGCTGGACACCGCAGCGCTGGACGCGGCGCTCACCGACGTCGTGGCCCGGCACGAGGCACTGCGGACGGTCTTCGCCGAGCGGGGCGGGGAGCCGTACCAGCGGGTGCTGGCGCCCGCCGGGGCGGGGGTGCGGCTGGAGGTCGTCGAGGCCCCGGAGGAACGTTTCGGCGCGGAGAGCGAGCGCGCGCTCGGTCATCTCTTCGACCTGGCGGCCGAGATCCCGATCCGGGTCACCGTGCTGCGTGACCCGGCGAGCGGCGCGCACGCGCTGGTGGTGCTGCTGCACCACATCGCGAGCGACGAGTGGTCGATGGGCCCCTTCCTGCGCGACCTGGAGCGGGCCTACGCGGCCCGGTCGGCCGGGCACGGCCCCGACTTCGCGGAACTGCCCGTGCAGTACGCCGACTTCGCGCTGTGGCAGCGCGGCCTGCTCGGCGACGGCGACGGCGAGGGCACTGACCTCAGAGCCCGTCAGACGGGTCATTGGCGACAGGCGCTGGCCGGTCTGCCCGAGGAACTGACCCTGCCCGCCGACCGACCGCGCCCGGCCGTGCCGAGCGGTGCGGGCGGACTGGTGCACCGGCAGCTCCCGGACGAACTGGCCCTCGGTGTTCGGCGGTTGGCGCGGGAGAGCGGCACCAGCGTCTTCATGGTGGTGCACGCCGCCGTCGCCGCCCTGCTGCACCGCCTGGGCACCGGCGACGACATCCCCCTGGGCACGCCCGTCGCCGGGCGCCCCGACACCGCCCTCGACGACCTGGTCGGCTTCTTCGTCAACACCCTGGTGCTGCGCACCGACCTGTCCGGCGACCCGAGTTTCACCGCCCTGCTGCGGCGGGTCGCCGCGACCGACCTGGCCGCGCTCGACCACGCCGACCTGCCCTTCGACACGGTCGTCGAGGCCCTCAACCCGCACCGCACCCTCGCCCGCCACCCCCTCTTCCAGACGATGGTGTCGCACAGCACGGTCACCCAGGACGTGCGCCGCCTGTTCGGCCTGGATGCCCGGGTGGACCGGATCGATCCGGGCACCACCAAGTTCGACCTCGACTTCACGTTCAACGACACCGCGGACCACGACGACCTGGATCTGGAGGTGTTCTACTCCTCCGACCTGTTCGACCGCGCCACGGTGGAGCGGCTGACGGGCCGTCTGCTGCGCCTGCTGGAGCAGGCCGTGGCCGATCCGGCGCGGCCCGTGTCCGCCTACGACCTGCTCGACGCCGACGAGCGCGACCGGTTGGCGCGGTGGAACGACACGGCCCGCCCGGTGCCGGCGGACGGTGTGCAGGAGCTGCTGGCCCGGCAGTCCGCGCGGACTCCTCAGGCCGTCGCCGTGGTCTGCGGCGACACCCGGCTGACCTTCGCCGGCCTGGACGACCGGGTCGAGCGGCTGGCGCGGGTGCTGGCCGCCGAGGGCGTCGGCCCCGACACGGTGGTGGCCCTGATGCTGCCCCGCTCGGCCGACTCGGTGGTGGCCGCGTTCGCCGTGTTGCGGGCGGGCGGCGCGTATCTGCCGCTGGACCTGGACCACCCCGGGCACCGGCTGGAGTTCATGCTCCGGGACGCGGCCCCCGTGTGCGTGCTCACGGCGGGAGCGGCCACCACGCAGGTGCCCGAAGTACCGGGCGCGGCACGCCTGGTGCTGGACGAGGCGTCGTTCGCGGCACGGCTCGACGCGGCGCACACGCTGCCCGAGCCGCGGCACGCCGGGCCGGACCACCTGGCGTACGTCATCTACACCTCCGGCTCGACCGGCCGGCCCAAGGGCGTGGGTCTGCACCACGCCGGACTCACCAACCTGTACCGCGACCACGAGCGCGAGCTGTACCGGCCGGTCGCCGAGCGGCTGGGGCGCCGGGTGCGCGCGCTGCACACGGCGTCGTTCGCGTTCGACTCCTCCTGGGAGCAGCTGCTGTGGCTGGTCGCCGGGCAGGAGGTGCACATCCTCGACGAGTACGGCCGGCGGGACGCGGACGCGGTGGTGGCGTACGTGCGCGAGCACCGCGTCGACACCCTGGACGTCACGCCTTCCTACGGCCGCCAGTTGCTCGACGCCGGTCTGCTCACCGGCGAGTGGCGCCCGCCGCTGTTCCTGCTCGGCGGCGAGGCGGTGCCGCCCGCGCTGTGGGCGGAGCTGCGTGCCGTGCCCGGCGTGGAGACCGTCAACTACTACGGGCCGACCGAGTTCACCGTGGACGCGCTGGTGGCGCGGGTCACCGACTGCCCCGCACCGGTCGTCGGGCGTCCGCTGGACAACACCCGAGCCCATGTCCTGGACGCGCGCCTGCGTCCGGTGCCGCCGGGGGTGCCCGGCGAGCTGTACCTGGCCGGTGTGCAGAATGCGCGCGGTTACCTGGGCCGGTTCGGGCTGACCGCCGAGCGGTTCGTCGCCGACCCCTTCGGCGCCCCCGGCACCCGGATGTACCGCACCGGCGACCTGGCGCGACGGCGGCAGGACGGCATGCTGGAGTTCCTCGGCCGGGCCGACGGCCAGGTCAAGCTGCGTGGCTTCCGGATCGAACTGGGCGAGATCGAGGCGGCGTTGACGGCCCGCCCGGACGTCGGCGCGGCGGCGGTCATGGTCCGCGAGGACGTGCCGGGCGTGCGGCGCCTGGTCGCGTACGCCGTCGGCACGGCCGACCCGTCCGCACTGCGCGGTGAACTGGCCGCGGAACTTCCGGAGTACATGGTCCCGGCTGTGGTCGTGATGCTGGACGTGCTGCCGACGAACGTGAACGGCAAGCTCGACAGGACCGCGCTGCCCGCGCCCGTGATCGCCGCCGCCGAGCCGTCCCGCCCGCCGCACGGAGCGGCGGAGGAGCGGCTGGCCGCCGTCTTCGCCGAGGCGCTGGGGCTCTCCTCGGTCGGCGCCGAGGACGACTTCTTCGCCCTCGGCGGGCATTCGCTGCTCGCCACGCGGGTGGTCGCGCGGGTGCGTGACCTGGGCACCACCTGCTCGGTACGGGACGTGTTCGAGACCCGTACGGTGGCTGCGCTCGCGACGCGGCTGGCCGCGCGGTCGGCGTCGGAGCGGCCCGCGCTCGTGCGGTCCGCCGACCGGCCCGCGCTGCTCCCGGTGTCGTACGCCCAGCGCAGGCTGTGGTTCCTGCACCAGGTGGAGGGCCCGAGCGGCACATACATCATCCCGGTCGCGCTGCGCCTGCGCGGCGTGGTGGACGTCCGGGCGCTGGAGTCCGCTGTCGCGGACGTGGTCGCCCGCCACGAGGTGCTGCGCACGGTCTTCACCGAGGTGGACGGGGAGCCGTACCAGCGCGTCCTCGCGGCCGGTGAGGTCGAGGTGCCGTTCGCGGTGCGCACGGTCGCGGAAGCGGAGCTGGAGCGGGAGGTGGAGGACGCCGCGAGCGAGGTGTTCGACCTGACCCACGAGGCGCCGGTCCGGGTGACGCTGCTGAGCACGGCGAAGGACGACCATGTGCTGGTGGTGCTGCTCCACCACATCGCGACCGACGAGTGGTCGTCCGGCCCGCTGCTGGCCGACCTGGACACCGCCTACCGGGCCCGGGCCGCCGGCTCGGCACCCGACTTCCCCGAACTCCCCGTCCAGTACGTTGACTTCACGCTCTGGCAGCGGGAGCTGCTCGGCGGTTCGACCCGTTATGCCGCCTCACTGATGGACCGTCAGATCGCTTACTGGCGCGAGACATTGGCCGGTCTTCCCGAGGAACTGGCCCTGCCCGCCGACCGGCCGCGCCCTGCCGTTCCCACCCATCGGGGCGACACGCTCACCACGGAGCTGTCCGCCGAGGTGACGGCCGGCCTGGAGCGGATCGCCGCGGACACCGGCGCCACGATGTTCATGGTGGTGCACGCCGCCGTCGCCGCCCTGCTGCACCGCCTGGGCGCCGGCGACGACATCCCCCTGGGCACGCCCGTCGCCGGGCGCCCCGACACCGCCCTCGACGACCTGGTCGGCTTCTTCGTCAACACCCTGGTGCTGCGCACCGACCTGTCCGGCGACCCGAGCTTCACGGAGCTGGTCGAGCGGGTCCGGGCCGGCGACCTCGCCGCCCTGGACCACGCCGACCTGCCCTTCGACAAGGTCGTGGAGGCTCTCGACCCGCACCGCACCCTCGCCCGCCACCCCCTCTTCCAGACGATGGTGGCCTACGAGGGCGGGGGCCCCGACCTCAGCGCGGTCCTGGGAACGGACGCGGCGCAATACCCGGTCCGCACCGGCGCGGCCAAGTTCGACCTGGAGATCCTGTTCCGGCGCGTGGACGGGGCCGACGGGCCCGCTCTGACCTGCGGTGTCCGCTACGCCACGGACCTGTTCGAGCGGTCGGGTGCCGAGCGGCTGGTCTCGCGGCTGGTGCGGTTGCTCCAGGAAGTGGTGGCCACGCCCCGTGCGCCGCTGGCCGGGCTGGATCTGCTCGCGGACGGCGAGCGGGAGCGCGTGCTGCGCGGCTGGAACGACACCGCGCGCGTGCTCGACGGCCCGGCGACCCTCGCCGACCTCGTCACGGCCGGCGCCGGGGACCCGCGGGCCACGGCTCTCGTCTTCGAGGGCGAGCACCTGAGCCGCGGTGCCTTCGAGGGGCGGGTCAACCGTCTCGCCCGGCTGCTCATCGGCCGGGGCGTCGGACCCGAGTCGATCGTCGCCGTGGCGCTGCCCCGCTCCTTCGAGCTGCTCGTCGCCCTCCACGCCGTAGTCCGGGCAGGCGGCGCCTACGTTCCCCTCGACGCCACGCTGCCCACCGACCGCCTCGCCCACATGACCGGCACGGCACACCCGGTGGCGGTCCTCACCGACGCCGAGTCGGCGGGCCTGCTCACGGACGAGGTCGGCGGTCGGCGGATCGTGCTGGACTCGACGCCGGTCAAGGCCGAGTTGGCGGGTCTCCCCGCCGATCCGGTGACGGACGCCGAGCGGACCGCTCCCCTGCTGCCGTCCCACCCCGCGTACGTGCTGTTCACGTCCGGCTCCACCGGACGCCCCAAGGGGGTGACGGTCGAACACGCCGCCATCGTCAACCGCCTGGAGTGGATGCAGGACGCCTACCGGCTCACCCCCAGGGACCGCGTCCTGCTCAAGACGCCCACCACCTTCGACGTGTCGGTGTGGGAACTGTTCTGGCCCCTCGCCACCGGCACCCCTCTCGTCATCGCACGCCCCGACGGGCACAAGGACCCCCACTACCTCGCCGCACTCATCCGTGAACAAGCCGTCACCGTCTGCCACTTCGTGCCGTCGATGCTCGCCGCGTTCCTCACCGACACCGAGCTGACGGACTGCCCCAGCCTGCGGCTCGTCGTGTGCAGCGGCGAGGCACTCCCCTCCGACCTGGCCGCGCGCTTCCACGCCTCGGCCGGGCACCGCGAGATCGCCCTGGAGAACCTCTACGGCCCCACCGAGGCCGCCGTGGACGTCACCCGGGCACCGGGTGTGGCCGGTGACGCCGTCTCCGTGCCCATCGGCGCCCCCATCTGGAACACCGAGGTCTACGTCCTCGACCACCGCCTCACCCCCTGCCCCGTCGGCGTCCCCGGCGAGCTCTACCTCGCAGGCGCCCAACTGGCCCGCGGCTACCTCGCCCAACCCGCCCTCACCACCGAGCGCTTCACCGCCAACCCGCACGGCGCCCCCGGCAGCCGCATGTACCGCACCGGCGACCTCGCCCGCTGGAACCCCGACGGCACCCTCACCTACCTCGGCCGCACCGACCACCAGGTCAAGCTCCGCGGACAGCGCATCGAACTCGGCGAGATCGAGAGCGTGCTCGCCGAAGTCCCGGGCGTCACGCAATCGGCGGTGGTGGTCCGTGAGGACACGCCCGGGGTCCAGCGCCTCGTGGCGTACGTCGTGGCGGGCCCGGCCTTCGACCACGTCGCCGCGCGGGCCCACGCCGGGAGCCGGCTGCCCGAGTACATGGTGCCGACCACGTTCGTGCGGCTGGACGCGCTGCCGCTCAGCCCCAGCGGCAAGCTGGACCGGCGTGCCCTGCCCGCGCCCCCGGAGGCGGCGGCGGGATCCTCCCGTGCGCCGCGCAACGCCCGTGAGGAGGTCGTCGCCGGGGTGTTGGCCGCCGTGCTGGAGCGGACGCATGTCGGTGTGGAGGACGACTTCTTCGCGCTCGGCGGTCATTCGCTGCTGGCCACGCGTGCGGTGAGCCGGCTGCGGGCCGCGCTGGGGGTGGAGTGCGCCGTGCGTGACCTGTTCGAGGCGCGTACGGCGGCGGCGCTCGCGGCCCGGCTGGCCGAGCGGTCGGCTTCGGGGCGGCCCGCGCTCACCCGGGCCGCCGAACGGCCCACGCTGCTGCCGCTGTCGTACGCCCAGCGCAGGCTGTGGCTCATCGACAGCGTGCAGGGGCCCGGTACGACGTACAACGTGCCCCTCGCGGTGCGGCTGCGCGGTGCGGTGGACGTACGCGCGGTGGAGGCGGCGCTGTCGGATGTCGTCGCCCGGCACGAGGTGCTGCGCACGGTGTTCACGGAGGTGGACGGGGAGGCGTACCAGCGTGTCCTCGAGCCCGGCGAGGTGAAGGTGCCGTTCGCCGTGCGGCACGTGACCGCCGGGCAGCTGGTGGCGGAGGCCGGGGCCGAGGGCGGGCACGTCTTCGACCTGGCGCGGGAGATTCCGCTGCGGGCCTCGCTGTTCAGCGCGGCGGAGGACGACCACGTCCTGCTCGTGCTGCTCCACCACATCGCCACCGACGAGTGGTCGACGGGTCCGCTGCTGGCCGACCTGGACACCGCCTACCGGGCCCGGGCCGCCGGCTCGGCACCCGACTTCCCTGAACTCCCCGTCCAGTACGCCGACTTCGCGCTCTGGCAACGCGACCTGCTCGGCGATCCGGGCACCGGCGCCGGCTCGCTCGCGGCCCGGCAGACGGAGCACTGGCGCGAGGCCCTCGCGGGTCTGCCCGAGGAACTCCCGCTGCCCACCGACCGGCCACGCCCCGCGATCCCCTCCCACGGAGGTGACGTGGTTCTCTTCGAGGTCGCCCCCGGTACCGGGGACGGGCTGGCCCGGCTGGCCCGCGAGAGCGGGGCGACGATGTTCATGGTGGTGCACGCGGCGGTCGCCGCCCTGCTGCACCGCCTCGGCGCCGGCGTCGACATACCGGTCGGCACCCCCGTCTCCGGGCGGGAGGACGAGCAGGTGGACCGGCTGGTCGGCTTCTTCCTCAACACGCTGGTGCTGCGGGCCGACCTGTCCGGCGACCCGACCTTCGCGGAGCTGGTCGGGCGGGTCCGGGACACCGGGCTGGCCGCCTTCTCGAACGCCGATCTGCCGCTGGAGGCCGTCGCCGAGGCGGTCGGGCAGGCGCGTGGCCACTCCCGCGCCCCGCTGTTCCGGACGATGGTGACCTACCACTCGGTGACCACCGACGTCACGGAGCTGTTCGGGGTGCCCGCCGAGGAGCTGGACGTCGAGATCGGCGGCTCCAAGTTCGACCTGGAGTTCGCCTTCGGCGGCGCGGCGGCGGACGGCCGGATCAGCGGTGGTCTGCGTTACGCGACGGACCTGTTCGAGCGGGCCGGCGCCGAGCGCCTGACCGAGCGTCTGGTGCTGCTGCTGGACGCGGTCGCCGCCGACCCGGAGCTGTCCGTGTCCCGCGTGCCCGTCATGGACGCCGGTGAGCGCGAGCGGGTGCTGCGGGACTGGAACGACACCGCGCGCGTCCTCGACGGTCCGGCGACCCTCGCCGACCTCGTCGCGGCCGGTGCCCGCGATGCGGAGGCCACCGCCCTCCTCTTCGACGGCCGGTTCCTGACCCGGGGTGCCTTCGAGGAGCGGGTGAACCGTCTCGCGCGGCTGCTCATCGGGCGGGGCGTCGGACCCGAGTCCGTCGTCGCCGTGGCGCTGCCCCGCTCCTTCGAGCTGCTCGTGGCGCTGCACGCCGTCGTCCGCGCCGGCGGTGCCTATCTGCCGCTCGACCCGGCCCTACCGGCCGAACGCCTCCTCGACATGACCGACACGACGGCACCGCGGTGCGTGATCGCGGACCGGGCCTCGCTGGACGCGCTGCCCGATCACCTCCACCCGCGGGCCGTGGTGCTCGACGAGCCGTCCGTGGTCGCGGAGTCGGCGGACCTGCCGCCTCACCCGGTGACGGATGCCGAGCGGACCGCTCCCCTGCTGCCGTCCCACCCCGCGTACGTGCTGTTCACGTCCGGCTCCACCGGACGCCCCAAGGGGGTGACGGTCGAACACGCCGCCATCGTCAACCGCCTGGAGTGGATGCAGGACGCCTACCGGCTCACCCCCAGGGACCGCGTCCTGCTCAAGACGCCCACCACCTTCGACGTGTCGGTGTGGGAACTGTTCTGGCCCCTCGCCACCGGCACCCCTCTCGTCATCGCACGCCCCGACGGGCACAAGGACCCCCACTACCTCGCCGCACTCATCCGTGAACAAGCCGTCACCGTCTGCCACTTCGTGCCGTCGATGCTCGCCGCGTTCCTCACCGACACCGAGCTGACGGACTGCCCCAGCCTGCGGCTCGTCGTGTGCAGCGGCGAGGCACTCCCCTCCGACCTGGCCGCGCGCTTCCACGCCTCGGCCGGGCACCGCGAGATCGCCCTGGAGAACCTCTACGGCCCCACCGAGGCCGCCGTGGACGTCACCCGGGCACCGGGTGTGGCCGGTGACGCCGTCTCCGTGCCCATCGGCGCCCCCATCTGGAACACCGAGGTCTACGTCCTCGACCACCGCCTCACCCCCTGCCCCGTCGGCGTCCCCGGCGAGCTCTACCTCGCAGGCGCCCAACTGGCCCGCGGCTACCTCGCCCAACCCGCCCTCACCACCGAGCGCTTCACCGCCAACCCGCACGGCGCCCCCGGCAGCCGCATGTACCGCACCGGCGACCTCGCCCGCTGGAACCCCGACGGCACCCTCACCTACCTCGGCCGCACCGACCACCAGGTCAAGCTCCGCGGACAGCGCATCGAACTCGGCGAGATCGAGAGCGTGCTCGCCGAAGTCCCGGGCGTCACGCAGACCGTCGCCCATGTCCGTGAGGACCGGCCCGGAGTGCAGCAGCTCGTCGCCTACGTCGTCCCGGGCCCGGCCTTCGACGCCACCGCCCCGCGCGCCCATGCCATGGCCCGGCTCCCCGAGTACATGGTCCCGGCGCTGTTCGTGGAGCTGGACGCCCTGCCCCTGACCGCGAACGGCAAGCTCGACCGCCGTGCCCTGCCCGCGCCGCCGGCCCGGGACAGCGGGCAGGGCGCGGCCCCTCCCGGCGAGACAGCGGCGGCGGTGCTCGCCCGGCTGATGGCGGAGGTGCTCGGGCTGCCGCGGGTCGGCGCCGACGACAACTTCTTCGAGCTGGGCGGCGACAGCATCGTCTCCATCCGGCTGGTGAGCCTGGCCCGGAAGGCGGGTGTCACGTTGACGGCCCGTCAGGTGTTCGGGCACCCGACTCCCGCCGGGCTCGCGGCGGTCGTGGCGCCCCGGGAGGCGGCCGGCGAGACGCGTCCGGCGGACGTGGGGACCGGTCCGCTGGTGCTGCCCCCGGTCGCCCACTGGCTGGCCTCGCGCGGCGGCCCGTACGAGCGGTTCTGCCAGGCGCGGCTGGTACGGCTGCCCGCCGGGGTGCGCGGCACCGACCTCGCCACGGCGCTCCAGGCCGTCCTGGACCGGCACGACGGGTTGCGCCAGGTCCTGACGGTCACCCGTCCGGGGCTGTGGAGCGCAAAGGTGCAGCCCGCCGGTGCGCTCGACACCGCGTCGGTGCTGCGCACGGTGGACGTAGCCGACGCGGACGGGGAGGCGCTGCGGGAACTGGTCGCGGGCGAGTCGGACCGGGCGGCCGGCGAACTCGACCCGGCCGCCGGAGCGACCGTACGGGCGGTGTTCTTCGACGCCGGACCGGACGCGCCGGGCCGTCTGCTGCTGGTGGCCCACCACCTGGTCGTCGACGAGGTGTCGTGGCAGATCCTGCTGCCCGACCTCAGGGCGGCCTGGGAGGCCGCGGCGGCGGGGCGTGCTCCGGCCCTGGACCCGGTGCCGACGTCGTTGCGCACCTGGACGGCGGGGCTGCTGGCCGAGGCGTACAGCGCGCGGCGGCTGGCGGAGCTCGACCACTGGCTGACTCAGGCGCCGCGCGGCCGGCTGTTGACGGACCGGGCGCTGGAACCGCCGCGGGACACCGTCGCCACCGCACGCCGGCTGGTCGTCCGCCTGTCGGCGGAGCGCACGGAGCCGTTGCTGACGCGGGTTCCGCAGGCCGTGCACGGCACAGTGCAGGACGTCCTGCTGACGGCGTTCGCGTTGGCGGTCGGCGACTGGGCGGAGCGCACGGGCCGCGCCCGCGACGCCGCCGCACTCACCGTGGACCTGGAGGGCCACGGCCGCGAGCAGGACCTCGTGCCGGGCGCCGACCTGACCCGGACGGTCGGCTGGTTGACGGCCGTCCACCCGCTGCGGCTGGCGGTCCCCGCGGACGTCCGGGACGTGGGCGGCGCGCTCAAGGAGATCAAGGAGCTGCTGCGGGGCGTGCCGGAGGGCGGCGTGGGCGCGGGCCTGCTGCGTCATCTGAACGCGGGCACCGCCGGTCTGTTCGGCGTCGGCCCGCGTCCGGAAGTGCTGTGGAACTACCTGGGCCGGCAGACCGCACGGACCGCCTCCGACTGGGGGCCCGCGGCGGAGGCCGACGCCCTCGCGGTCGGCCCGGACCCGGCCATGCCGCTCTCCCACCCGCTGGAGGTCGTCGCGGAGGTGGAGAACGGCCCCGTGGGTCCGGAGCTGACGGCGTCGTTCGTCTGGGCGGGCGAGGCCCTGTCCCAGAACACCGTCAGCGCGCTGGCCGATGACTGGCTGATCGCGCTGCGGAAACTGACCGACTGGGCGGACGGCGGCTCGACCGCCGGGCACACGCCCTCCGACCTCGACCTGCTCGACCTCGACCAGGACCAGATCACCATGCTCGAAGAAATGTGGAGGGCCCAGCAGTGAAGCAGGCTCGTATCGAGGACATGCTGCCGCTGTCCCCCCTTCAGCAGGGCATGCTGTTCCATTCCGTCTACGACGCCGACCGGGGATCCGCCGACGTCTACACCGTGCAGGTGACGGTGACGCTGGCGGGCCGCGTCGACGCGGCCCGGCTGGAGCGGGCGGCCACGGCGCTGCTGCGCCGGCACCCGAACCTGCGGGCGGGCTTCTGGCACGAAGGGGTGCCGCAGCCGGTGCAGTTCGTGCCGGCCGAGGTGACGGTCGCGGTGGAGCGGACCGAGCTGCCGGCGTTCGTGGACACCGGCAAGGCGCTCGCGGAGCTGGAACGGGCCGAGCTGGCCCGGCGGTTCGAGCTGCACCGGCCGCCGCTGCTGCGGCTCGTGCTGGCGCGAGTCGCCGACGACGACCACCGGCTGCTGGTCACCGTGCACCACATCCTGGTCGACGGCTGGTCGATGCCGCTGCTGGTGGGCGACCTGCTGGGGCTGTACGCCGCCGACGGTGACGCCTCGGCGCTGCCGGCGGTGCGTCCGTACCGGGACTACCTGAAGTGGCTCAAGCGGCAGGACGTACCGGCCGCCGAGGCGGCCTGGCGGGGCGCGCTCGCGTCGTTGGAGGAGCCGTGCCTGGTGGCACCGGCCGACCCGGCCCGTGCGGTGGTGCGCCCGGGCGTGCACGAGCTGGAACTCCCGGCGGAGGCGACGGCCCGGCTCACCGCGGCGGCCCGGCGCCTGGGCACCACGCCGAGCACGCTGATCCAGGCCGCCTGGGGTCTGGTCGTGCGGCAGCTGACGGGCCGTTCGGACGTGGTGTTCGGGCTGACCGTGTCGGGCCGCCCGGACGAGATACCGGGGGTCGAGTCCATGCTCGGCCTATTCATCACCACGGTGCCGGTGCGGATGACGATCCGGCCGCAGGAGAGTGTGGAGGGGCTGCTGAGGCGGTTCCGCGACGAGCAGAACGCGCTGCTGGCCCACCACCACCTGGGGCTCGGAGCGATCCAGAAGCAGGCGGGCGGGCGGGAGCTGTTCGACACGCTGGTGGTGATCGAGAACTACCCGGTGGACCCGGACGCGGCACGACAGGCCGGTGAGGGGCTGCGGGTGACCGGCGTCGAGGCCCGGGACGCCACGCACTACCCCCTCACCCTGGCCGTGGCGCTGGAGGAGCGGACGCTGCTGCGTGTGGAGTACCGGCCCGACGTGTTCGACACGCGTCACGCGGAGCTGATCGCCGGGCGGCTGGCCCTCGCGCTGGAGCGGCTGGCCGGCGCTCCCGGCACCGCCGTCGGCGCACTGGAGCTGCTGCCCGGGCCGGAGTCGGAGCGGATCCGGGCGAGTTGGCGGGGGCCGGTGCGAAGGGTGCCGGGCGGCACGGTCGCGGACCGGTTCGCCGAGCAGGCGGCGCGGACGCCGGAGGCGGTGGCCGTGGTCTCCGGCGAGGTGTCCCTGACCTTCGCTCAGGTGCGGGACCGGGCCGCGCGGCTGGCCGGGCTGCTCGCCGCGCGCGGGGTCGGTCCGGAGTCGGTGGTGGCGCTTGCGGTGCCCCGGTCGGCCGACTCGGTGGTGGCGATCCTCGCCGTGCTGGGCGCGGGCGGCGCGTATCTGCCGCTGGATCTGGACTATCCGGCGGACCGGCTCGGCTACATGCTTCAGGACGCCTCTCCGGTGTGCGTGCTCACCACGTCGCAGGCGGCGGGTCTGCTCCCGGAGTCGGGCGGGCCGCGGCGGCTGGTCCTCGACGCGCCGGAGACGGTCGCCGCGCTGGCTGAGGCGGAGCCGTTGCGGCAGGCGCCGGCGGTGGTGGCCGGGCACCCGGCGTACGTCATCTACACGTCGGGCTCCACCGGGCGGCCGAAGGGCGTGGTGCTCACCCATGGCGGTCTGTCGAACCTGTACGCCAACCACCTCGCCGAGATCTTCGACCCGGTGGTCGCCGCCGGCGGCGGCCGTGCGCTGCGCGCGCTGCACACCGCCTCGTTCAGCTTCGACACCTCCTGGGAGCAGCTGTTCTGGCTGATCGCCGGGCATGAGCTGCATGTCCTGGACGAAGTGGGCCGCCGCGACGCGGAGTTCGTCGTCGGGTATGTGCGCCGGCGGCGGGTGGACGCGATGGACGTGACGCCCACCTACGCCCAGCAGCTGCTGGACTGGGGTCTGTTGGACCCGGCGCACCACCGGCCCGCGCTGCTGCTGCTCGGCGGCGAGGCGGTGCCGCAGGCGCTGTGGTCCGAGGTGCGGGCGGGCAGCGGGGTGATGTCGGTGAACCTGTACGGGCCGACGGAGTACACCGTGGACGCGCTCGCCGCCGACCTGTCCGCGAGCCCTTCGCCGGTGGTCGGCCGGCCGATCGGGAACACCGCCGCCTATGTGCTGGACGCGGCGCTGCGGCCGGTGCCCGCCGGGACGACGGGCGAGCTGTATCTGGCGGGCCACGGCACGGCGCGCGGTTATCTGGGCCGGTACGGGCTGACCGCCGAGCGGTTCGTCGCCGATCCGTACGGCACTCCCGGCGGCCGTATGTACCGCACCGGCGACCTGGTGCGGCTGCGCGCGGACGGGGAGCTGGAGTACTTGGGCCGGGCGGACGACCAGGTGAAGATCCGCGGTTTCCGGATCGAGCTGGGCGAGGTGGAGTCGGCGCTCGCGGCGGTGCAGGGGATCGCGGCCGCGGCGGTCGTGGTGCGGGAGGACACGCCGGGTGTGAAGCGCCTGGTGGGGTATGTGACGGGCACGGCCGACCCGCTGGCCGTGCGGGAGCATCTCGCGGCCGTGCTGCCCGACTACATGGTGCCCGCCGCCGTGGCCGTCCTGGACGAGCTGCCGACGACGGTCAACGGCAAGCTGGACCGGGCCGCGCTGCCCGCCCCCGACCTGTCGGGTCCGGTGTCGTCCCGGGCGCCGCGCGACGCCCGGGAGGAGGCCGTCTGCCGGGTCTTCGCCGAGGTTTTGGGCCTGGGTTCGGCGGGGGTGGACGACGACTTCTTCGCGCTGGGCGGGGACAGCATCGTCTCCATCCGGCTGGTGACCCGCGCCCGCGAGGAGGGGCTGGTCCTCACGCCGCGCGACGTGTTCGAGAAGCGCACTCCGGCTGGTCTGGCCGCGGTCGCCCGTGTGCTCGGTGACGCCGGGACGCCGGCGGGTGCTGCGACGGACGAGCCGTTGGTGGCGCTGGACGAGGCCGGGCGCGCGAGGGTCGAGGGCGCGTTCCGGGGCGCCGCCGAGGTGCTGCCGCTGGCACCGTTGCAGGAGGGCCTGTACTTCCACGCGGTGTACGACGACCGGGCGCTGGACGTCTACCTGATGCAGAATTTCGTCGAACTGCGGCGCGCCGTCGACACACAGGCGCTGCGGTCGGCGTTCGAGGCGATGCTGCGCCGCCACCCGAACCTGCGCTCCGGGTTCTGGCACGAGGGTCTGCCGCAGCCGGTGCAGGTCGTGCCGCGGGAGTGGGAGCTGCCGTTCACCGTGCGGGACCTCACGCGGCTGAGCGAGGCGGAACAGCGGGACGCGCAGCGCGAGTTCTCGCTCGCGGACGCGGCGACCCGGTTCGATCTGGCGGCGCCGCCCCTGATGCGGGTGACCCTGCTCAAGTTCGCCGAGGACCGCTGGATGCTGTGTGTGACGCAGCATCACATCCTCACCGACGGCTGGTCGGAGTCGCTGTTCTTCGAGGAGCTGTTCGCGCTGTACGGGCGCGGCGGCGATCTGGACTCGATGCCTCCGGTGACCCCGTACCGCGACTATCTGCGCCGGCTGGCGGGCACGGACTCCCGGGCCGCGCTCGACGCCTGGCGGACGCATCTGTCCGGACTGGACCAGGCGACGCTGGTGGCCCCGGCCGATCCAGCGCGGCAGCCGGTCACCGCCGAGGTGGTGGACCTGCCGCTGGGTGAGGAACTCAGCGACGCGCTGCGGCAGTTCGCGCGTGGCTGCGGGGTGACGCTGAACACGGTGCTGTCGGCGGCGTGGGCCCTGTCGCTGTCCGCGCTGACCGGCCGGGACGACGTGGTGTTCGGCGCGACCGTCTCCGGCCGTCCGGCGGACGTGCCCGGCGTGGACCATATGATCGGCATGTTCATGAACACGCTGCCGTTCCGGGTGGCTCTGCGCGCGGACGAGTCGCTGCGGGACCTGCTGGTGCGGATGCAGAGCGAGCACGCCGACCTGCTCCCCCACCACTACCTGGGCCTGGGCCGCATCCAGCAGGCGACCGGCCTCGGCACGCTCTTCGACACGCTGTACGTGTTCCGCAACACGCCGCTGGACGACGCGGCCCGGGAGGAGGCCGTCGCCCGGTACGGCATCGGCTGGACGCACAGCGTGGACGGCACCCACTATCCACTGACGCTGGCGGTGACGCCCGGGGCGTCGCTGGAGCTGAGCCTGGCCTACCGGCCGGACCTGTACACGGCGGACACCGCCGGGGCGCTGGCCGAGCGGCTGCGCAGGCTGGTCGAGCAGTTCGCGGACGGCGGTGCCACCCCGGTGGGCCGGCTGCACCCGCTGGCCGCCCGTGAGCGGGCCGAGCTGCTGGAGCTCGGCGACGACATGGGCCACGCGGTGCCCGGCACGGCGCTGATCGACCTGTTCGCCGGACAGGCGGCGGCCACCCCGGATGCGACGGCGTTGGTCTTCGAGGACGAGCGGCTGAGCTACCAGGAGTTGGACGAGCGGGCCTCGCGCCTCGCGCGGACGCTGATCGCCCGGGGCGCCGGCCCGGAGCGTGTGGTCGCCCTCGGGCTGCCGCGCTCGGCGGACTTCGTGGTCGCGCTGTTCGCCGTGCTGAAGACGGGCGCGGCGTATCTGCCGCTGGACCTGGAGAACCCGGTGGACCGGCTGGCGATGATGGTCGAGGACGCCGCGCCGCTGTGCCTGGTGACCTCGACGGCGGTCGCCGGGCGGGTGCCGGCCGTCGCGGGCGTGCCGCCGCTGGTCCTGGACGACCCGGCCACCGTGGCGGAGCTGGCGGGCCGTGCGGGCGCGCCGGTCGCGGAGGAGGAGCTGACTGAGCCGCGCGACGGCCGCCATCCCGCCTATCTCATCTACACCTCCGGCTCGACGGGCCGCCCCAAGGGCGTGGTGGTGCCCTACGCGGGTCTGGTGAACATGCTGTTCAACCACCGCGAGCGGATCTTCGAACCGGCGGTGAAGTTGGCCGGCGGGCGCCGCATGCGGGTGGCGCACACGGTGTCGTTCGCCTTCGACATGTCGTGGGAGGAGTTCTTCTGGCTGGTGGACGGGCACGAGGTGCACGTCATCGGCGAGGAGCTGCGGCTGGACCCGGCGGCGCTGACCGCGCACTACGACCGGGTCGGCATCGACGTCGTCAACGTCACCCCGTCGTACGGCCAGCAGCTCGTCGACGCGGGCCTGCTGGACGCGGACCGGCACCGTCCGGCCCTGGTGCTGCTCGGCGGCGAGGCCGTGCCCGACTCGCTGTGGACGCTGCTGAGGAACACCGACGGCACGATGGGCTACAACCTGTACGGGCCGACCGAGTACACGATCAACGCCCTCGGCGCGGACGCCGAGGACAGTGCCACCTCCTGCGTCGGCCGCCCGATCTTCAACACCCGCGCCTACGTGCTGGACAGCGCGCTGCGCCCGGTGCCGCGCGGAGTGCCGGGCGAGCTGTATCTCGCCGGGGCGGGGCTGGCGCGCGGCTACTTCGGGCGCGCGGCGCTGACGGCCGAGCGGTTCGTGGCCGATCCGTTCGACGCGTCCGGCACGCGGATGTACCGCACCGGCGACCTGGTGCGCCTGCGGGCGGACGGCCAGATCGACTACCTGGGCCGGACCGACCATCAGGTGAAGATCCGCGGGTTCAGGATCGAGCTCGGCGAGATCGAGTCGGCGCTGACCGACGACCCGGGCGTGGCGGCCGCGGCGGTCGCCGTGCACACGGGTACGCACGGCGTGAAGCGGCTGGTGGCGTACGTCGTCGCGGCCGGATCTGAGCGGGCCGGGCCCGGCGCCGGGGAGAGGCTGCGGGAGCGGCTGTCGGCCGTGCTGCCGGAGTTCATGGTGCCGTCCGTGTTCGTCGCGCTGGACGCGCTGCCACTGACGGTGAACGGCAAGGTGGACCGGGCCGCGCTGCCTGCGCCCGCGTTCGACGGGGCGTCCTCGGGCCGCCCGCCGAAGGACGCCCGCGAGGAGCTGCTGTGCGGGCTGTTCGCGGAGGTCCTCGGCCTGGACCGGGTCGGCGTGGAGGACAACTTCTTCGACCTGGGCGGCCATTCGCTGCTCGCGATGCGGCTGGTCGGCCGGATCCGGGCGGAGCTGGGCGTGCCGGTGCAGGTCGGCACGGTGATGACCGCGCCGACGCCGGCCGGTGTGGCCGCCCGGATCGGCACCGACGCCCGCCGTGACGCGCTGCGGGTGCTGCTGTCGCTGCGGGAGAAGGGCAGCCGGGCGCCGCTGTTCTGCTTCCACCCGGCCTCGGGGTTCAGCTGGCAGTACACCGGTCTGCTGCGGCACCTCGACCCGGACCGGCCGGTGTACGGCGTGCAGTCGCCGGGGCTGTCCGGGGCGCTGCCCGAGGTGGCGGACGTGGCCGAGCTGTGCGAGCTGTACCTGGCCGAGATCCGCGCCGTCCAGCCCGGTGGGCCATACCACTTCGCCGGTTACTCGTTCGGTGGCACGGTGGCGCAGACGCTGGCCGCGCTGCTCCAGGAGCGGGGCGAGGAGGTGGCGTTCCTGGCGCTGCTGGACGCCTATCCACCGGAGCGCGACGACTGGTCGTACATCGGGTCCCCCGACTGGCGGGAGCGGCTGGAGCGCGAGGAGACCGGCTTCCTGCTGTCGGTGGCGGGACTGGGCGGCGCCACCGGCCGGACCGTGGGCAGGGCGGAGGCGGTGGCCGCGATCCGTGACAGCCAGGGGCTGCTCGCCGGGTTCGACGAGTCGCTGCTGCACGCCATCGTCGACACCAACGTGCACTGTGTCCGTCTGCTCTCGCGCAGCCGCACCCGGCGCCACCGGGGCGACGTGCTGTTCTTCACGGCCGCGCGCACCACCGGGGCCGAGGACAGACCGGGCGAGGTGTGGCCGCAGTACGTCGACGGCGACCTCACCGAGCACGTACTGGACTGCTCCCACGACGAGTTGATGTCACCACGCGCCCTGGACGAGATCGGCCCCCTGCTGGACGCGGCGCTACGGGCCGTCCCGGACAGCGGCTGACCGCGGCGGCGCGATCCCGGGATCACGCACCCCGCGGCCCCGTCCCGGGATCACGTGCCCGGCGCCCCGTCCCGGGATCACGTACCCCGCGGCCCCTCCCGGCTCACCCTCACCGACCCACCCTCACCCCAAGCCCTCACCCAAGGAGTCACCCGTGCCGACGGCCCGTCAGGCAGACGCCCCCACGACCACGCCCGAAGCATCCCCCGACCCGCGCGTCCGGGCGCCGTTCCCGGTCGGCGCCGCGACGGTCCTCCTGGACGCCTTCCGTCCGGGTGACCGTTTCCTCGCCACGCCCACCCGTACGCTGCTCGCCCACGGTGTCCTGGCGGATGTGCCGCACGGCCCCGAGCCGGTCGCCGAGCGTGTCATGACCACCCTGCGCCGGGCCCGCTCGGAGAACCGCGCCGCGCCGCTGGTGGTCGGGGCGATCCCGTTCGACCAGTCCGCGCCGGCCGCGCTGGTGGTCCCCGAGACCACCCGCGGCGGCCCCGCGCTCGCCGCGGACCCGCTGGTCGCCCTGCCGGTCGAACGGCCGGCCGCGCCGAGCGCCTGGACCGTCCGGCCCGAGCCCGAGCCGGAGGTGTACGGCAAGAGCGTCGCCTCGGCGGTGGACCGGATGTGGAAGGGCGAGTTCAGCAAGGTCGTGCTGGCCCGCACCCTGGAGGTGACCGGCACCGGGGAGCTGGACATAGCCGGCATGCTCCAGCGCCTGGCGCGCACCGACCCGACGGGCTACACCTTCGCGCTTCCCACCGCGCCCGGCAGGACCCTGCTCGGCGCCAGTCCCGAGCTGCTGGTCTCGCGGCACGGCGACCGGCTGGTGTCCAACCCGCTGGCCGGTTCCATCCCGCGCAGCGACGACCTCGCCGAGGACGTGCGGCGCGCCGCGGCTCTGCTGGAGTCGGCGAAGGACCTGCACGAGCACGCGGTCGTCGTCGACGCCGTGCACCAGGCGCTGGCGCCCTACTGCACGTCGATCGACGTACCGGCACGGCCGTCGCTGATCCGCACGGCGGCCATGTGGCATCTGTCCACGACCATCACGGGAACGCTCGCCTCCCCGAACGTCTCCGCCCTCGAGGTGGCCTGCGCCCTGCATCCCACCCCCGCCGTGTGCGGCACCCCGACCGACGCGGCCCGCCGGGTGATCCGCGAGTCGGAGCCCTTCGACCGGGGTTTCTACACCGGCATGGTCGGCTGGGGCGACACGGAGGGCAACGGCGAGTGGGTCGTGACGCTGCGCTGCGCCGAGGCGGAGCGCCGGGCCCTGCGGCTGTACGCGGGCGCGGGGGTGGTCGCCGCGTCCGAGCCCGAGGCCGAGACGGCGGAGACGGCGGCCAAGTTCCGTACGTTCCTGAACGCCGTGGGGGCCGGCGAGTGAACCGGACCCGCCTTGCGGCTTTGCGCCGCAGCCTGAGCTGCCCCGGCTGGCCGGTTTCCGCCTGGGCTGGTGTGGACGGGACTCCCCGCGTGACCGAGTTCGGGGCCCCGCAACAACGCGACTGCGCCCAGCGGGCCCGTCCCCCCGTCGGCGGGCGGCGGCCCGAGCCACTGGTGCCGGTGATTCCAGCCACGGTAAGCTCTGCCGGCCCGAGCGCCACGCACGCCCTGCCATGCCGTGAGCTCATGCCGTGGAGGATCGGACACCTCAGCCGTTCCGGCCGGTGCCGGGATCCGTTCATGGCTGAGATTGAACGGTGACGGACCCGCGCACGTAGTGGGGGGCGCAAGAGGTGTGAACCCGTCCGACGAGCGCGAGGAGAACCGATGGCCGACCGCGGCCTGCTCCGCGCTGCGCGGGTGGCGGTGTTCAGCCTGGTGTGCGTCGTACTGGCGGCCATCGGGCACGCCATGGCCGGCGGGCATCGGCCGCCCCTTGCCCTGCTCGCCCTGGGCGGCACGGCCGTCGCCGTCACGGCAGGGCGCCTCGCCGGCCGCGAGCGCACCCTCGGACAGATCGCGGGCGCGGTCACGCTCGCCCAAGGCGCGCTGCACCTGCTGTTCGCGTTCGCCGGCCCTTCTCACGTTCGCGTCTCACCCTCCGCGCATCATGTCCGCCACACCGAACCGCCGTCACATATAGGGCATATACCGCAGGCGGGGCATGCGGGATCCGAGAGCATGACGGGGGCCGCGCAGGCAGGGGCCGAACCGGTCGGCATGGCCATGTCCGCCGCCCATCTCAGCCCGCTGATGCTGCTCGCGCACCTGGTCGCCGGGCTCGGTGCCGCTTGGTGGCTGCGCCAGGGAGAGGCGCTGGTGTGGCGGCTGTGCCGACTGCTGGGCGCACCCGTGTCAGCGGTTGTGCACGCACTGGTTCTGCTGTGGCGGTGGTCGCGGCACCGGACGGCTCTCTCGCTCCGTCGTTTCCGGCTGAGCTTCCGGGCGGAGCGCGAGGTGTCCTGCCTCACGCGCCTGCTGAGGCACGCGCTCGCCCGGCGGGGGCCGCCCGCTCTGTTCGCCCGCTGATCCGGCCGTGACGGGAGTGCGCAACAAGCACTCGTCCGGCCGGTGTCACCACCGCCCGTGCCCCGGGACCACCCGGCCCCACGCGGCGGCTGTCACGCGTACGCCGGACTCCGCGCCGCTCCCCTCGACGCGGCGCCTACTCCGCCGCTGCGCGTGCCCTTCGGCAGTGAACAGCACCCGGCCCCGCCCTGTACGCGGGCCGGCAGGACATCAGGAGCTGAGCTCGCTCATGAGCACCACATCCGACGCCTCCCCCGACGGAAACCCACCCGTCGACTCCCCGGACGAGACGCCGACCTCCGCCGCCTCCGACAAGAGCGCGGCCACCGGCAAGACCGCGGCCACCGCACCGGACGCCGACGCCGGCGACACCGGCGACACCGCCACGAAGAACGGCGGCGCCGCAAACCGTCGTTCCCGTTCCGGCTGGTGGCTGCTGCTGACCCGGCTGCACTTCTACGCCGGCATCCTGGTCGCCCCGTTTCTGCTGGTCGCGGCGCTGACCGGGCTGGCGTACACCGCCGTGCCTCAGCTGGACCAGTTCGTCTACGGCGAGCAGTTGCGGGTGGAGAAGGTGGGTGACACGGCGAAGCCGCTCACGGAACAGATAGCGGCCGCACGTGCGGCCCACCCCGAGGGCAGCATCATGTCGGTCGTGCCGCCCGAGGCCGCGGACCACACCACCAAGGTCGTGCTCTCCGTCCCCGAACTGGCCGAGCAGGACAAACAGCGCACCGTCTACGTCGACCCCTACACCGGTGAGGTGCGCGGCGCCCTGACCACCTGGTTCGGCTCGACACCGTTGGCGACCTGGCTGGACGACCTGCACCGCAACCTGCACCTCGGCGAGACGGGCCGCCTGTACTCCGAACTCGCCGCGAGCTGGCTGTGGGTGCTGGTGCTGGGCGGTCTCCTGCTGTGGTTCGGACGCCGTCGAACGTATGCGGGCGCATCGAAGCGCAACACCGTGCTGCCCGAACGCGGGGCGCGGGGTGTGCGCCGCAGCCGAAGCCTCCACGCGATCACCGGCGTGTGGATCTCGGTCGGCCTGCTCGTCCTCAGCGCCACCGGCCTGACCTGGTCGGCGCACGCGGGTGCACGCTTCACCGAACTGCGCACCTCCCTGAGCGCGTACGCTCCCGAGCTGGACACCTCTGTCTCCGCCTCCGGTGCCGAAGGCTCCTCCGGGCACGACCACTCCGCAGGGGACGCCGCACCGGCCGCAGGTGGTCTGCCGGAGGGCATCAGCGTGGACCGGGTCCTGGAGCAGGCCCGTGCCGCGGGACTCGACGGCCCGGTGGAGATCAACACGCCTGCCGACGACAAGAGCACCTGGTCGGTCGCCCAGACCGACGGACTGTGGCCCGTCCACCTGGACCAGGCGGCCGTCGACCCGCACAGCGGCGAGATCACCTCCCGTGTCGACTGGGCGGACCACCCGATACTCGCCAAGCTCAGCACCCTCGGGGTGCGCGCCCACATGGGCACCCTGTTCGGCCTGGCCAACCAGATCGTCCTCGCGGTCATCGCGCTCGGACTGTCCGTGGGCATCGTGTTCGGCTACCGCATGTGGTGGCAGCGCAGGCCGACCCGTGGGGACCGTCGCGCCCTGGTGGGCCGCGCGCCCGCCCGTGGCACGTGGCGGCATCTGCCCTGGCCCGCCCTTGCCGTGGCCGTGCCGCTGACCATCGCCGTCGGCTGGGCGTTCCCGTTGCTGGGCTGGTCCCTGCTGGCCTTCCTGGTCCTCGACGGTCTGCTCGCACTGCGCCACCGGTGGCGCACCGGCGATCCGGCCGCGCGGGCCTGACCTCGCACCAGACCCTCGGTCGTCCGGTTCGATGCGGCCCGCGTCTGCGCGCAGACGCGGGCCGCACGGCCGGGGCGCCGCTGTGGCGCCGTTGGTCAGCGGTGGCGGAAGGCGGGTGACCGCTTCTCGGTGAAGGCGGCCATGCCCTCCTTCTGGTCGGCAGTGGCGAACACCGCGTGGAACAGGCGGCGTTCGAAGCGGACGCCTTCGGCGAGCGTCGTCTCGAAGGCCCGGCCGACGGCCTCCTTGGCCATCATCGCCACCGGCAGCGACATGCCCGCGACGGTCTCGGCGACGGCGAGCGCCTCACCGAGGAGCTCGTCCGCGGGCACGATGCGGGAGACGAGGCCGGCCCGCTCCGCCTCCACGGCGTCCATGGTGCGCCCGGTCAGGCAGAGTTCCATGGCCTTGGCCTTGCCGACGGCCCGGGTCAGGCGCTGGGAGCCGCCGATCCCCGGGATCTCCCCGAGCTTGATCTCGGGCTGCCCGAAGACGGCGGTGTCGGCGGCGAGCAGGATGTCGCAGAGCATGGCGAGCTCGCAGCCGCCGCCGAGGGCGTATCCGGCGACGGCGGCGACGGTCGGGGTGCGCAGCTGCCCCAGCCGGTCCCAGGCTCCGAACCAGTCGGCGAGATACATGTCCATGTACGCGTGGGGGCGCATCTCCTTGATGTCGGCGCCGGCCGCGAAGGCCCGCTCCGAACCGGTGATCACGATGCAGCCGCACTCCGGGTCCCGGTCGAGGGCCTCGGTCGCCGCCACGACCTCCTCCATGACCTTCAGGTTGAGCGCGTTGAGGGCCTTGGGCCGGTTGAGGGTGAGCAGGGCGGTGCGGCCCTTGCGTTCGACCAGGATGGTTTCGTAGTCGGTGGTCACGTGGCTTCTCCGCTCCGGTCCCTGATGGTTCGTACGATGCCGGAGAAGTCCTCCGAGTCACCGACGCGCTCGGCATAGGCGGTGTACAACTCGGCCGCGCGCAGGCCGAGTTCCGCGTCCACGCCGCCCGCGCGCACCGCGTTGGCGGCGAGGCCCAGGTCCTTCGCCATCAGGGATGCGGCGAACCCGGGCCGGTAGTCGCGGTTGGCGGGGCTCGCCGGAACGGGGCCGGGGACCGGGCAGTTGACGCTCAGGGCCCAGCACTGCCCGGAGGCCGTCGCTGCCACGTCGTACAGGGCCTGGTGGGACAGTCCCAGGCTCTCGGCGAGGACGAACGCCTCGCTGACGGCGATCATGGAGACGCCGAGGATCATGTTGTTGCAGATCTTGGCGGCCTGTCCGGCACCCGGTCCGCCGCAGTGCACGGCCTTCTTGCCCATGACTTCCAGCAGCGGGCGTACCTCGGCGAACTCCGCCTCTCCCCCGCCAGCCATGAAGGTCAGGGTGGCGGCCTCGGCGCCG
Source organism: Streptomyces sp. M41 (assembly GCF_043673425.1). Classification (NCBI taxonomy): domain Bacteria; kingdom Bacillati; phylum Actinomycetota; class Actinomycetes; order Kitasatosporales; family Streptomycetaceae; genus Streptomyces; species Streptomyces sp. M41. The sequence continues at coordinate 132,836 of NZ_JBIMKE010000010.1, forward strand.
ACCACTCCGCCGGAGACGGGTGCGTCCAGGGCGCGCATCCCGGCGGCGACCGCGCGTTCGTGGGCGGTGCGGGCGTCGGCGACGTCGATCGTGGAGCAGTCGACGAGGAGAGCGCCGGGGCGGGCTGCGGTCAGGATGTCGTCGTACAGACCCAGGACGTGGCGGCCGGCGGGCAGCATGCTGATGACCACGTCGGCGCCGGCGACGGCCTCGGTCGCGGAGGGGACGGGTTCCACTCCGGCCCCGGCGGCGTTCTCCATGGCCTCGGGGACGAGGTCGTGGCCGAGCACACGGTGGCCGGCCTTGGCCAGGTTGGCGGCCATCGGGCCGCCCATGTGTCCGAGTCCGATGAACGCGATGCTCCGGCTCACCAGGCCACCTCCTGAGTGGTGTCGGATCCGGCGGCGAGGCCGAGCTCGCGCTCGCCGAGGGGGGTGAAGAAGCGCTCGACGTCCACGTCGGTGACTTCGACGAGCGTCGCCGGCGACCAGTGCGGGTCTCGGTCCTTGTCGATGACCTGGGCGCGGATGCCCTCCACCAGGTCCGGGGCGGTCAGGGCTGCGCAGGAGACGCGGTACTCCTGGTCGAGCACCCGCTCCAGGGGGCCCAGCCGGCGGGCGCGGCGCAGGGCGGAAAGGGTGACCTTGAGGGCGGTCGGGGACTTGGCGAGCAAAGTTTCGGCTGTCTCCTTGGCGGCCGGGTCACCGTGGGCGAGGAGCCGCTGGACGATCTCCTCGACGGTGTCGGCCGAGAAGCAGGCGTCGATCCACTCCCGCCGACCGGCCAGATCTCCCGCGGGCGCCTGCCGTACATGGCGGACGAGAGCCTCGCGTACGGGATGCTCGGCGAGGTCGTCAACGAAGCCCTGGAGCGCGGCTGAGGGCACGAAGTGGTCGGCGAGTCCGCACAACAGGGCGTCCGCGGCGCCGATCTGGGCGCCTGTCAACGCGAGATGAGTCCCCAGTTCACCGGGCGCCAGGGCGAGCAGATAGGTACCGCCTACGTCCGGGACGAAGCCGATGCCGGTCTCCGGCATGGCGATCCGGGACCGTTCGGTGACGACCCGGAAGGTGCCGTGCGCGGAGACTCCGACGCCGCCGCCCATCACGATGCCGTCCATGACGGCGACGTACGACTTGGGGTAGCGGGCGATCCGGGCGTTGAGGTGGTACTCGTCCCGCCAGAAGGCCGCTGTGGCCGAGCCGTCTGCGTCGCGGGCGTCGTCGTGAATGGCACGGATGTCGCCGCCCGCGCACAGGCCGCGCTCCCCCGCGCCGGTGATGACGACGGTCTCCACCGCCGGGTCGTGCTCCCACTCGGTCAGTGTTCCGGCGATGCGCAGGACCATGTCGTGGGTGAGGGAGTTCAGGGCCTCGGGGCGGTTGAGGGTGATGTGGCCGGCCCGGCCTTCCGTACGGAACAGGACGTCGGTCATCGATACGCCTCCGTCAGGCCGCGGGCCACGATGACACGCATGATCTCGTTGGTTCCTTCCAGGATCTGGTGGACCCGCAGGTCGCGGACGATCTTCTCGATGCCGTACTCGCTCAGGTAGCCGTAGCCGCCGTGCAGTTGGAGCGCCCGGTCGGCGACGGAGTACCCGGTGTCGGTGGCGAAGCGCTTCGCCATGGCGCACAGATACGGCGCCTGCGGGTCCCCGCGGTCCAGGGCCTGGGCGGCCTGCTGGACGAGGGCCCGGGCGGCGGCGAGTTCGGTCGCCATGTCGGCAAGGCGGAAGCGCAGGGCTTGGGCGTCGAGGAGCCGCGCGCCGAACGCCTCCCGGTCGGCGAGGTGGGCCAGGCTGCGGTCGAGGGCGCTGCGGGCGCCGCCCAGGGAGCAGGCGGCGATGCCGAGCCGGCCGCCGTTGAGGCCGCTCATGGCAATGCGGAAGCCGTCGCCCGCACGGCCGAGCAGCCGGTCGGCCGGCAGGCGTACCTCGTCGAGGATCACTTGTCGGGTGGGCTGTGCGTTCCAGCCCATCTTGCGTTCGTCGGGGCCGAAGGAGAGACCCCGGTCGTCCTTGTCGACGACGAACGCGGAGACACCTTGCGGGCCTTCGCCTCCCGTGCGGGCCATCACGATGTAGAGCTGGGAGGCGCCGGCGCCGGAGATGAACTGCTTCACCCCCGTGAGCACCCAGTGGTCGCCGTCGCGGACCGCACGCGTGGTGAGGGCGGCGGCGTCCGACCCGGCACCGGGCTCGGTCAGGCAGTAGCTGCCCAGGTCCTCCATCGCGCACAGGCGGGGCAGCCACCGCTCGCGCTGGACGGTGTCGCCGTAGCGTTCGATCATCCAGGCGACCATGTTGTGGATGGACAGATACCCGGCGATGGACGGGCAGCCGGAGGCGAGCGTCTCGAAGACGAGGACGCCGTCGGCGCGGGTCAGGCCGGAGCCGCCGGACTCCTCTCGCACGTAGACGCCGCCGAGTCCGAGGCCGGCCGCCTTGCGCAGTACGTCGACCGGGAAGTGCTTGTCCCGGTCCCAGTCCAGGGCGTGCGGGGCGAGGTGGTCCTGGGCGAAGTCGAGAGTGGTCTCGACGAGGGCCTGCTGGTCCTCGGTGAGCAGGGTGCTGGTCATGGTCGCTCAGCCCATCGTGGGGATGGTGAAGCTCGCGCCCTCGCGCAGACCGGCGGGCCAGCGGGAAGTCACGGTCTTCGTACGGGTGTAGAAGCGGATGGCGTCCGGTCCGTGCTGGTTCAGGTCGCCGAACCCGGAGCGCTTCCAGCCGCCGAAGGTGTGGTAGGCGACCGGAACCGGGATGGGCACGTTGACGCCGACCATGCCGGTGTTCACCCGCCGGGTGAAGTCACGGGCGGTGTCGCCGTCCCGGGTGAAGATCGCGACGCCATTGCCGTAGAGATGCTCGCTGGGCAGGCGCAGCGCCTCCTCGTAGTCGGCGGCGCGGACGACGGACAGCACCGGGCCGAAGATCTCCTCCTGGTAGATGCGCATGGCAGGAGTCACCCGGTCGAAGAGGGAGGCGCCCGCGAAGAACCCGTTCTCGTGGCCGGCGAGGGTGAAGTCCCGTCCGTCCACGACGAGTTCGGCGCCCTCCTCGACGCCGAGGTCGACGTACGAGCGGACGCGGTCCACCGCGTCACGGCCGACCAGTGGCCCGAAGTCCGCCTCGAGGTCGTCGCTGCGGCCGATCCGCAGCGTGGCGATGCGCTCCTTGAGCCGGGCCACGAGCGCGTCGGCGGTGTCCTCTCCGACCGGGACGGCGACGGAGATCGCCATGCAGCGCTCGCCGGCCGAGCCGTACCCGGCGCCGATCAGCGCGTCCACGGCCAGGTCGAGGTCGGCGTCCGGCATCACGATCATGTGGTTCTTGGCGCCGCCGAAGCACTGGGCGCGCTTGCCGTGGACGGCGGCGGTGGCGTAGACGTGCGCGGCGATCGGCGTGGAGCCGACGAAGCCGAGGGCCGCCACGCGGGGGTCTTCGAGCAGGGTGTCGACGGCGTCCCGGGCACCGTTGACGACGTTCAGGACGCCGGGCGGCAGACCGGCCTCCAGGAAGAGTTCGGCGAGGCGCAGCGGAACGGACGGGTCCCGCTCCGACGGCTTGAGGACGAAGGCGTTGCCGCAGGCCAGTGCCGGGGCGGCCTTCCACAGGGGGATCATCGCGGGGAAGTTGAACGGGGTGATCCCGGCGACGACTCCGAGCGGCGCGCGCAGCGAGTGCACGTCGATGCCGGTGCCCGCGTTGTCGGTGAACTCGCCCTTGAGCAGATGCGGGATGCCCGCGGCGAACTCGACGACCTCCAGGCCCCGCTGGATGTCGCCGTGCGCGTCGGCGATCGTCTTGCCGTGCTCGGCGGAGAGCAGGCGTGCCAGCGCGTCCTTCTCCTGCTCCACCAGGTGCAGGAACCTCAGCAGCACGCGGGCGCGGCGCTGCGGGTTCCACTCCCCCCACGCACGCTGTGCCTGGGCGGCGTCGGCGACCGTCGCCTCGGTCTCGGCGCGGCTCGCGAGGGGTACCAGGGCCTGGACCTCGCCGGTGTTGGGGTCGTACACCTCGCCGAAGGCCCCCGATGTTCCCGGGGTGGGCTTGCCGCCGACGAAGTGCGTCAACTCGCGCACGGAGGCGCGTTCGTGCTCGCGGACCATGACTGCCTGCTCTCGTCAGGAGGGATCCGGGGATGGCGCGCCGGTCCCGCACACGGACGCGGGTGGCGTACGGGTGCCGGGGGCGCGAGATCGCGTATGGCCGAAGCCCCGTCAGACGACAGGCTCACCAGGGTCGTGGGTACACACCGGTGCCATGCGTGTCAGCTCCATCCTCGTGGAAAACACGGACATCCCGCGGCCGGTATCCTGACTCCCGGATCAGCGCGCGCCGTCCGCCTTCCCGACATCCAGCTCGTCAGTGGCGTAATACTCGACGGCGTACTCCCCGGTCACAGTGGCGGGACCGTGCCGGATTCACACCGGCTTCCCTGCACCGCGGGCCTTGTACTCGGACTATATAGTTGGACGTCCTAGTAAATCCAGGGCTGATGGCCATTCCCTCAGAACGGCAAGCAGATCCCTGCCCTGGTCCGACTCGCCAGCCCTTGGGAGCCGAGTCGGGCCGCAACCCCACCCCCGCCGGCCCGCGCCAGGTACGCGGGAGGCGGGGGCATTTCGCTCCCCGGGGTGGAGCGGGTTTCAGAGCCCGAGGTCGGAGAGGCCCGGGTGATGGTCGGGGCGGCGACCCAGCGGCCAGTGGAACTTGCGCTCTTCCTCCGCGATGGGCAGGTCGTTGATGCTCGCGTGGCGCGCGCGCATGAGGCCGTTGGCGTCGAACTCCCAGTTCTCGTTGCCGTAGGCGCGGAACCACTGGCCGGAGTCGTCGCGGTATTCATAGGCGAACCGCACCGCGATGCGGCTCCCGTCGAAGGCCCACAGCTCCTTGATGAGGCGGTACTCCAGTTCCCGGTTCCACTTGCGGGTCAGGAACTGCACGATCTCGTCGCGCCCGGTGACGAACTCCGCTCGGTTACGCCACTGCGAGTCGGGCGTGTAGGCGAGGGCCACCGTTTGGGCGTCCCGCGTGTTCCAGCCGTCCTCGGCCCGGCGGACCTTGGCCATCGCCGTTTCACGCGTGAAGGGCGGGAGCGGGGGGCGCTGCTCGGACATGACGCACTCCTGTGAGTAAGCCTTACGACATGGAGAACGATCGTTCTCGCATACCCACACCGTATGAGAACGATCGTTCTCGCGCAACCGGCACTCCGCATGGCCGTCTCCGTCGAACGGGCAGAGCATCAGCGGCGCCTGGCGCAAAGCGGCGCCGGGGTGTTGACCGGTTCGCTCGGGCCTGTGACACTCGCGAGGCGAAAAGTGGTTTAGACCTCTTATCCGGTGCCCTGCCCGGCGTGTGCATGGGAGACGCGATGAGTTCCAGCAGAAGTCCCTTGAGCGCACTGATCACCGTCACAGTCACCTCGGTGGCTCTCATGCTGAGCCCTGCGGCCCCGTCATCGGCAGCGGACGCGCCCCCCGCTCCACATGCGTCTTCACGCTCCCGCGCCGCCACAACCCTGCCCATCGTCCATCCCGTTCCTCGGTCGCTGGTCCATGCCGGTGACGATGTGTCAGTCACCCGCAGAGTCGTCCTGGTCAGCGACGAAGACACGGACGCTCCGGCGGCTGCGCGACTCCGCGAGGTCCTCGAAGAGCACGGTGCCGCAAGCATCGATGTAGTGGAGCCGGACCGGGACGCGACGTTCCCTGAAGGGGCCCTGACCGTGTTGTTGGGCCCCGCGTCCCGGCCGGACATAGCCCGCGTGCTGCACCGGACGAACGCACCCGCACGACCGGAGAGCTATGCCCTACGGGTCACCGGCAGCAAGCACGGACCCGGCGTGGTGACACTGGCGGGCCATGACACGGCAGGGCAGTTCTACGCGGTCCAGACCCTGCGTCAGCTACTGCGCCCCTCCCGCGAGGGAGCCTGGCAGATCGCCGGAGTCCGCGTCGATGACCACCCCGCCATGGCCCTGCGTGGGACCATCGAAGGCTTCTACGGACAGCCGTGGACCCACAAGGAGCGCCTGGACCAGATGGCCTTCTACGGCGATGTGAAGGCCAACACCTACATCTACGCCCCCAAGGACGATCCGTATCACCGGAGCAAGTGGCGGGACCCCTATCCTGCGGACAAGCTCGCCGAACTCGGCACGCTGGTCCGTAAAGCCGCGGACAATCACGTCCACTTCACCTTCGCTGTCTCCCCCGGTGAATCCATCTGCTATTCCGACCCCGCCGATCGGAACGCGCTCAAGAACAAGCTGCAAGCGCTGTACGACCTGGGGACGCGGGCGTTCTCGATCCCGTTGGACGACATCAGCTACACCCGGTGGAACTGTGCCGGCGACAGGTCCGTCTACGGGGAGCCCGGCAGCAGGACGGCGGCTGCGGCTCAGGTGGATCTCCTCAATGACGTGCAGCAGAACTTCATCTCGACCCACGAGGGTGCCCGCCCGCTGCAGACGGTACCCACCGAGTACGGCGACTTGAAGGACACGGCGTACAAACAAGAGATTCGAGCGTCGCTCGATCCCACGGTCGTGGTGATGTGGACCGGGACCGACGTCGTGCCGCCCAGCATCACCAACGCCCAGGCGGACGCGGCGTCCGCACTCTTCGGCCGCAAGGTCTTCGTGTGGGACAACTACCCGGTCAACGACTTCGGCAACACCAGCGGGCGGCTTCTGCTCGCTCCCTACGCCAAGCGGGAGGCCGGGCTGTCCGATCACCTCAGCGGGATCGTCGCCAATCCCATGAACCAGCCGTACGCAAGCAAGATCGCCGTCTTCGGTGCCGCCTCGTTCGCATGGAACGACCGCGCCTACCGGGCCGACCAGAACTGGGCCGGAGCGATGTCCTACCTGGCGGGCGGCAAGCGCCGGGCAGCCGATGCCCTGACGGTCTTCGCCGACCTGGAGCACCTCGCGCCCACGTTCGGCTCCACCCCCTGGCAAAGCCAGGCACCACGACTTGCCTCCCGGATCTCCGCATTCTGGGCGGCATGGGATCACGGTGACCGCAAGCAGGCCCTCAAGTCGATGCGCGCCTACGCCCGGGCCATCACGCACGCCCCGGTGACGATCCGCAGCGGCACGGTGCAACCCGGCTTCGTCGTCGATGCAGACGACTGGCTGGATGCCACCAGGCTCTGGGGCGGGGCCACCGTGAAGATGCTCGCTGCGCTCGCTGCGCGCGAGTGTGGGGACAAGGACCGTGCCGAGACTCTCGCAGCGGCGGCACGCGCCCTCCGGGACGAGGCCAAGGCACTGCGCACCTCACCGGGCCGCAATACCTGGGGCGAGGTGCAGCCCAAGGTGGGTGATGGCGTCCTCGACACCTTCCTCGCCCAGGCCGATGCCCGCCTCACCGGTGGGACGTGGGGCGAAGGCCTGATTCCGTGAGGATGCCTCGGGGCTGGTGGACCTGACGGATCTGCACACACTGAAGCGCGGCAGTCAGCCATCGACGCCGGACGCGGCGGATGTGCGTGCGGCGATCCACGCGGCGACCTGCGCCCGTCTGGTGAACCCGAGATTGATCAGCATGTTCTGCACGTGGGCTTCGGCGGTGCGGGGCGATATGCAGAGCCTCGCGGCGATCTCCTTGTTCGACAGACCGTCCGCGACCAGCTTGGCGATCTCACGTTGCCGAGGCGTCAGCGGCGTGCAGGCGTCGGCCTCCTCGCGGCCCGGCCTCGCAGGGGTCCCGGCTCCGTTGGCGTAATCGATCGCCTTCCCTGTGGAGAAGGCGCTTCCCTTTGCGAAAGCAGCGTCGAATCGCTGGTCGCCGAGAGCCGATCGGGTCAGGCCCCCATACCAATGGTTCAGATTGGTCAGTGCGACGGAGAAGTCGACAGAGGAACCGATATCCCGCCACAGGGAGGAAGCAGCTCCGAATATGACAGCTGCCCGGACATGGCGTCCTTGCTTTTCCGCCACCAAGGCCAGAACCTCGACGACAAGGCACATTCCAAACTTGTTTCCTACTTTACGGAACAGTGAGAGCGCTTCCCGACCAGTTGCCTCGGCGCGAGGGAGATCACCGTCGAGTGCGGTGACAAGGCAAATGCCCCACAGGGCGAAGGCCCGCCAGAACACATCACCGATGCGAGCGCACAGGGCGTGACACTCATCGAGTATCGCCAGGCCTCGAACGCTTTCTCCGCCGGCACCCACGGCAAGGCCGAGCTGGTAGAGCGAGAAGATCTCACCGCGGATGTCTTCCTCGTTCCGGAACCGTGAGAGACAGTCGTCGCCGATCAGCGCCGCGGTTTCCAGATCCCCGCAGAAGAGGGCCATCATTGCTTGGTTGAGCTTGAAGTACGCGTTCTCGATCGCCAGGCCGAGCTTCTCGGCGAGATCTGCCGCATCGAACATGGGGCCGATTCCGGCCTCGTAGTCGCCCTGAAGCAGGGCATACCAGGAATTCAGCCTCAGTACCGTGACCCGCTCGGGCGTGATGTCGGACGTTGCGGCGAGCGCCTGTTCGAACCAGTGGCGTGCCTCGGAGTGGAAGGCGAAGCTCCAGTAGTTGTCCAGGTGGGACGCCATTCGCATCCCGGTGACGGCTTCACCGGGCTGCGTGTTGCAGAAATTCAGCGCGACCCGGACATTGGAGTGTTCCCGCCGCATCCGGTGGAACCACGACACTTGTTCCGGCCCGAGCATTCCCACCTCGAACCGCTCTGTCAGCCCGGCGTACCAGTCGCGATGCCGTATGCCGACGGCGCGGTGCTCCCCGGCGGCATCAAGCCGTTCACGGCCGTACTGTCGCACTGTTTCCAGCATGCGGTAGCGAATGTCGCTCTCGTGCTGTTCCCGGATCACGATGGATTTGTCGATGAGCGAGCGGATGACATAGGGCATGTCTTCGGGCGGCACGGCGTCGTCGGCCACGTAGGTGATCGCGGCCAGGTCGAAGCCGCCGGAGAAGACCGACGCTCGCGCCCAGACGATCTGGTCGGACGGCGAGCACAGGCCGTAACTCCAGTCCATCAGCGCGCGTAGCGTCTGTTGCCGTTCGGGGGCGCTCGTGGGACCGCCCGTGAGCAGGTGGAAGCGTTCCGTCAGCCGTTCCTCGATCTGTTCGAGGGAGAGGACACGCAGCCAGGCTGCCGCCAGCTCGATGGCCAGCGGAATGCCGTCGAGGCCGTGGCAGAGGCGTGCGATCACGCGGCTGTTGCTGCTGTCCAGGCGGAAGCCCGGCAGGGCCGCTGTCGCACGGTCGACGAACAGCCGGACGGCGTCGTAACGAGCGAGGTCCTCAGGAGCGTATCCATGGTCCGGATCGGGCATGGGCAGCGGGGGGACATGCAAGATCGTCTCGCCGTACACACCAAGGGATTGCCGGCTCGTCGCAAGCGTTCGCAGGCCCGGACACGAACGGACCAACGTGCCCACGAAGACCGCACAGTCGTCGACCAGATGCTCACAGTTGTCCAGGACCAGCAGAAGCTCCCGCGCCTGGAGGTGTTCGATGATCGCGTCGATCGCCGCGCGTGACGCCTGGTCCGACAGCCCCAGCCTGTTCGCCGCCGTGTACGCGAGCAGGGACGGATCCTCCAACTCGGCCAGTTCGATGTACCGCACTCCATCGCGGAACGTGCGCCGCATTCCGTCCGCCAGATGAACGGCGAGGCGGGTTTTTCCGACGCCGCCCGCGCCGGTGAGGGTGAGCACGCGGCTTTGCGAGAGAAGTCGGCGTGCATCGGTCAGCTGCGGTTTCCGTCCGACGAAAGTCGTGACGTCAGCGGGCAGCACGCTGACGCTTCCACGAGCGCTGAGGGCGGTAGGCATATCGGCTGTACCGGAAACAGATGGGCGAAATGCTTCTCTCCGTTGCATTCTAGCCCCGAGGGTCGTGGACGCGGCCCGCCGTCCCACAACGCTCCGGAGGCGGAAAGCAATGGCGTTCTTCCCCGACGGTTCCCCTTGCTGGGTCGATGTGGGTCTCCCCGACGCGGAGGCCGGAAAGCACTTCTACGGCGAACTGCTGGACTGGACGTTCGAAGACACCGGTCCGGAAACCGGGCACTACACGCTCGCGCTCAGCGACGGGCAGCCGGTTGCGGCCATCGTGCCCGAGACGAGCGGCAGGCCGTCGGCCGTGTGGACGGTGTATCTGGCGGTTCCTGATGTCGGCGCCGCGGCGGAGCGGGTACGCGCGGCCGGCGGCCGGGTGACCGTCCAGCCGACCGCGCTGGGTGAGCTCGGGAAGCTGGCGGTGGTGCGCGACCCCTGCGGAGTGGCCTTCGGCCTCTGGGAGGGCGGGGAGCTGCCGGGATTCGGCAAGCGGGACGCGCCCAGCTCCTTCACATGGTCCGAGCTGCACACACGGGACAGCTCCGTCGTCGACTCCTTCTACAAGGGGGTCTTCGGTTACGACGCTCAGCCGACGATCGGGCCCACCGGCAGCTTCGACTACGAGGCCTGGTACGCGCGAGGCTCCGAGGACGGGGCGTCGATCGGCCGCCTTCAGATGCCCGCCGACGCTCCTGCCGGGCTGCCGACCCAGTTCCTCGTCTACTTCTCGGTCGAGAGCTGCGATGCGGCGGAGAGAACGATCCGGGACAGGCTCGGGGGCCGCATCCACTTCGTGGCACACGACGGCCCCCTCGGACGCACGCTCAAGGTCGCCGACGGCCAAGGCGCCGCGTTCGCACTCATCAGCACCACCTCGCTCAGCGTCGGCCGCCAGATGAGCAGCGCACGCTGACCGCAGGTCATGAGATACGGGTCGCCGAGACCACCGGCCGCCGCGCGTCACTAAGATGAAGATCGGGCACCTTCGACGGGCATCGCCATGACTGTTGCTACGCCTGACATCCCCAGCGGCGCCGGCCACCTGCCTGCTGACGTGACGAGCTTCGTCGGCCGCCGGCGTCAGCTCGCCGACGCGAAACGTCTTCTGTCCGGGACCCGTGTCCTGACCTTCACCGGTGCCGGCGGCGTCGGCAAGACGCGGCTCGCGGTACACCTGGCGGGCACGGTACGGCACATGTTCCGTGACGGCGTGCGGTTCATCGGGCTCGAAGAGCTACAGGATCCCTCGCTGTTGGCCTATACGGCGGCGAGCAGTCTCGGGCTGTCCGACCAGCCCTCTCGCAAGGCGATCGACACCCTCGTCGAATACCTCGGTCCGCGAGAGGTCCTGCTGGCCGTCGACAACTGTGAGCACCTGATCGACGACAGTGCGAAGTTCGTGACCGTCCTCGCCAAGGAGTGCCCGGGCGTCCGAATCCTCGCGACGAGCCGGCAGTCGCTGAACGTGAGCGGCGAGACGATCATGCACGTCCCGCCTCTGGCGGCCCCCGATAAGAACTGGAAGCCCTCCCCCGCCACGCTCGCAGCCTACGACTCCGTGCAACTGTTCGTCGATCGCGCGAACGCGGTCGTTCCCGGCTTCCGTATCGACGAGCGGAACTGCCGGCCGCTCGCGAACCTGTGCCACGGCCTCGAAGGCATCCCCCTGGCGATCGAACTGGCTGCCGCCTGGTTGCGCGTCCTGTCGCTGGAGCAGATCGAGGAACGCTTGTCGGAGCGATTCAAGCTGCTCACGGGCGGCCCACGAGGCGCACCCAGCCGCCAACGCACACTGCGCGCGATGATGGACTGGAGCTACGACCTGTGCTCGGAGGCCGACCGAAAGGCATGGGCGCGTGCGTCGGTGTTCTCGGGCAGCTTCGACCTGGAGGCGATCGACTACGTCGGCGGCGGGGAGACGCTCCTGCCGAGCCTCGAAGCGGTCCGCTCGCTCATCGACAAATCCCTGCTGATCCGGGAAGAGCACGAGGGAGACATCCGCTATCGAATGCTGGAAACAGTGCGTGCCTACGGGCGGGAACGGCTCGTAGAGGCGGGCGACGAGAGTGCGGTGCTGCGCCGCCATCGCGACTGGTTCATGGGAGTGGCGGAACGCTTCGAGCAGGGAATGATGGGACCCGGACAAGTGGAGTGGTTCCACAAGCTCCGCCGCGAGCACGCCAATGTGCGGACCGCGCTCACCTACTCGCTCACCCGGCCCGGAGAGGCGATTCACGGCCTGCGCATCGCCAACCACCTCGACGACTACTGGGACCTGGCCTTCCAGACGGAGGCGCGGCACTGGCTCGACCAGGCACTCGCCGCCGCGTCCGAGGCGACGCCCGAGCGGGTGACGGGCCTGCGGCTCAACGCCTGGTACGCGCTGCTGCAAGGCGACTTCGAGGCGGCGTTCGGCCAAACGGCCGAGGCGACGGAGCTGGCCGACCGACTGGGTTGCACGGTCGAAAGCTCCTACCTCACCCTCACACGCGGCATCGTGACCATGATGTGCGGAGACCTGGAGACTGCCACACTGCTCTTCGGCGGCGCTCTGACCGGATTCCGGGACGGACACCATCTCCGTGGCGAGATCTTTGCGCTGTACCTGCTCGGCCTCGCCATCGGCTCCAGCGGGGACAGCGAACGCGGCATGGCCCTGGTCGACGAAAGCATCGCCCTCAGTACCGCCTGCGGTGAGGTGCGCTGGCGCGCGTACGCCCTGTGGGGCGCGTCCGTCCTCCACACGCTCGACGACCAACTCGAGAGCGCCGAAGACGCAGCGCGAGAGGCGCTACGCCTCTTCCAGAGGATGGACCTCAAGCTCGGCATGGCTTTCGTAGTCGAGACGACGGCTTGGCTGAGCGAAAGGAAGGGAGACCATCTCCGGGCCGCGACGCTTTTCGGAGCCGCGGCATCGATCTGGGAGGACATCGGCTCCTCGCTGGACTTCCAGGTTCCCAGCGCGAACCTGCATCGCTGGTATGCGGACCTGGCCCGTGCGGCCCTCGGGAAAGACGCCTTCGATGCCGCATTCCGACGCGGGTACGAGCTCCCCCTGCTCCAAGCGATCGAGTACGTGCTGAGTCCGGGGACGAAGCCGAGCACGAGCCCCCGCCCATCGGACAACGCCAGCACGCCGTTGACTCCGCGAGAACGCGAGATCGCCGGCTTGGTCGCCGAAGGCCTGTCCAACAAGGAGATCGCCGAGAGGCTCGTCATCTCACCGCGCACGGCCGAGACCCATGTGCAGAACAGCCTGATCAAGCTCGGGTTCGTGTCCCGCTCCCAGCTCGCCGCATGGTTCGTCACGCAACGACTCGCACCCTGATGAGCGCTTCCGCGAAGCGAGTAGTGATGGCGGATGTAGGGGCGCCTGAGCACTCGTCTACGTAGCCGGATACGTAGACCTACGGATGTGTCGTGGTCCGCTCGTCCCGGACATTCGGATGTACCGCTTCACCACGTCCGAACAGTCGCAGGTGTTGATCATGAACGTCGCTACTCGCAGTCGCCGCAAGGAGTGCACGCGGCTGCAGATCACCGCTCCGAATGCCGACCCCGCCTCGGTCCATGCCCTGCGGCACCGCCTCGAGGCGACCCTGCACTGCTGGGGCCTGGAGACAGTTGCGCAGACAGCGGCGCTCCTCGCCTCCGAGGTACTGACCAACGCGGTCGCACACGCCCGGGGCGGCCTGCACAGCGGCACACCCGCGGTACGAATGACGGTGTCCCACAGGGGCGGCACCCTCGTTGTCGAGGTGGGCGACACGAGCGTACGTCTCCCACGCATGCGGCAGGCAGCGGACGAAGACGAGAACGGCCGGGGCATGCTCCTGCTCCAGGCGCTGGCGGACAAATGGGGCGCCGAATCGGTGCGGGGCGGGAAAAAGGTCTGGTTCACGCTGCGCGTACCCAGGAGCTGAGCAAATGACTGTGCGTACGTCACGGCCGGAGCGCTTCAAAGGCAAAGGGCGCGGCCCCCCGGCTTTCGACGATCTCCGTCCGGCCCCATGGAATTCACTCATAGAAAGGAGCACTCTCATGCCTCGCACTACACGACACCACAGCAGCACGACCGAAGCCCGAAGCGCCGCCGGTTTCGCCTGACGCGAGCGGCAGATGGTGAGTGGTTCAAACACAGCGAGGGCCTTCCAGCTCGGTGCGGACGACAACATCCGCACCGAAGAGGAAGGCCCTCGCTGACATGCGAGTAGGGACTCGAAGGGTCCCGCCGGTCAGGGGACCGGTGCCCACCCACTGCGGCTGCCCCTGCCGTCTACGGCTGCACCCCCGGCGCCTCTCGCCGTACGCGCCCGACCGGCACTAACCGCGTTCCCCGGGGCGGTCCAGTTCGGCGAGGAGGTGTTCCAGTGCGGCGGTCGCCGTCGTGCCGGTGGCGGCCACCTCGGGCACGATGTCGCAGGCGGTGCGGCGCAGTTCCACCCAGCCCAAGTAGGCCGCGTACGCGACGACCGCCTGCTGTCGTGCGGTGGCCGGCTCCAGGCCCAGGTCCGTGTAGAGCTCCGTGAGGTAGGCGATCCGCTGATCGGTGACGCGGCGCAGGACGGGCGCGACGGAGGGGTGATGGGCGTGGGCGACGATCGCGGGTTCCAGACCTGCGATCTCCTCCTGCCCCAGCGCGGTGGCGAAGAGCGCACGCAGCCGCTGCCGGCTGTCCGCGATGCCGCTCAGCTCGGAGATGAGGGCTGCGGTGTGCTGTTGCTCCCACAGTTCGAGTGCGGCGGTCAGCAGCGCGTCGCGGTCCTTGAAATGCCAGTAGAAGCTGCCGCGGGTCGCCTTCAATTCGCCGGCCAGCGCATTGACCGAGACCGCCGCCACCCCACCGCGCGCCATTGCGCGCAGCGCCGCCATCGACCAGTCCTGGGGAGCGAGTTGCTTTCTTGCCATCTCCGTACAGTACTGTATGGTCACTCCATACAGGGGTGTACGGACGAGGGCGCAGGGGGAGATCTTGACACTGACGAAAATCGCAGGAGGAACGGCCGCCCTCGGGCTGGGTGCGGTCGCGGCGCTGCACGGGATCTGGACGTTCTCCCCGTGGCCACTGGAGGACCGGACCGAGTTCGCCCTGACCGTGGTCGGGGTGGCGGAAGCCGATCTGCCCTCACCACAGCTGACGGCCACTGTGGCTGCCGCGCTCGGCGCCGCGGCGTGTCTGACCGCAGCCGAGGCGCGCCTGATCCCGAAGGCCGGGCCCCGTCGAGCGAGGCGCATCGCACTGTGGACCCTCTCCGGCGTGCTGGGGCTGCGGGGCGTGGCCGGCCTCGTCGACTCCGGGCTGGCCGGGGGGTCCACCAGCTACGCCCGATGGGACCTCGCCCTCTACTCGCCGCTCTGCCTGGCGCTGGGCGGTCTGACGGCGTACGTGGCCGCCTCCACCGCGGGGTGTGAGCGGTGATCAGGTGGATACCCCGGCTGGTGATAGGCCTTACAGCGCTGCACTTCGCGGTCTTCGTGCTCCTCTCGAGCACGTTCGACGACATGGCCCGCGAGGGGTTCTGGAACACCGCGCCGGGCGACCCGTCGCGCGAGTACGAGTTGTGGTTCTTCCTCGCCGGATTCGGCCTTCTCGCCCTCGGTACCCTGAGCCGACGCATCGTCCGCGACACCGGACGGCTCCCGGCACAACTGGGCTGGTACCTGCTCGCCATCGGCATACCGCTGCAGATTCTCCATCCCGTGTCCGGCGCGCCCGGGCTGATCCTGCTCGGTGTGCTGGCCCTGCACGCGTCCCACAGGAGCCGGAGGCCCTCGGAGGCGACTGACACGCCGAGCGCCTGCGCACGGTAAGGGGGACGCTGCACTGCACACCGGCCAGGGCAGGAGCGGGCCGCAAAGCCGACCAGGCGCGTCCACTTCAACCGGCGTCAGGCAGTCCGGGCGGCTTCCAACAGAGCAGCGGCGGCAGCCCTTGCCTGTGTTGCAGGCGCAGGAGTGCCTTGAACGGCCGCCTTGGTCATGGCTCCTTCAGCAAGCAGGACAACATAGTCGGCCGTGCGGGACGGAGCGCCCGTCTGCTGGACAAGACCGGTCACGTAGCGCTGGAACTGCTCCTTGTGGTGCCGTGCCGCCTCGGCGACTTCTGGTGACGTGGCGCCCAGCTCGCCGAATGAGTTGATGAAGGCGCAACCGCGGAAGTCGGGCTCCTCGAACCAGGAGTGGAGCCAGTCGAAGACGGCCAGGACGCGCTCTCGCGGGGTTGCCGCGGTGGCATCGACGTACTCGGCCAGCAGACTGCGCCAACGGATGTCCCGCCGCCGCAGGTACTCCTCGACGAGCGCGCCTTTGGAGGGGAACACCTGGTAGAGCCGCCGGAGCGTGACCTTGGCTTCCGTGCGCACCGCGTCCATGCCCACGGCCTGGATGCCCTGGCCGTAGAAGAGCTCCTCTGCAGCGTCGAGGATCCGGGTCCGGATCGGGTCGTCGTCCAGCATGAGCCAGCCACCCTTGCGTGAGAACTATCGTTCTCGCAGGGTACCCCGAGGAAGGGGCAGGGTACCCCGAGGAAGGGCGAGAGCAGTCGCTCCTGCCATGTTCGGCCAAGCGATGAGCACGTCCGAGGCAGTCCGTCGCATACGTCGCCTCGGAAGGCCGCCGGATCCGCCCCATAGCCCCCGGTAATGCCAGACCGTCGCATCGCCGCGCATGTACTGCGTGGTGTGACGGTGTGACCGCACCCTGGGCGGAGTCACCGGTTGTCCGGCGACCCCGCCCCATGCCGATGAACTACGGCTTCCGAGGCTCCCGCCGGACCCGCCGGAGATCCGCAACGCTCGGTGCACGATCCTGGCCTGGCACGCCGCGCCGCGCCGGAGTGCTCACCGTCATCGCGGCAATCAACTGGCATAGCACTCCAGCGGCACTCCTCTGGAGCAGACCACTGAGCAGTTCCTGCCGGCGCTCCTGGATGCCGCTCGCGCCATCGAGGAGGACCTGCGGACCCGGACGCGGTTCAGTACCCTGCCGATCCCGTGACCTGGCTCGACTCCATCCCGCCCCGCACCCTGCCGGGCCATCCGTCCGGTGCTCACGACTGACCGCCGTTGAAGACGGTGATCAACTCTCCTGCCGCTTCAGCGGGGTCGCACCGACCGCTTCCGTGCCGTGCACGTTTCATGGAACATCGAGCGGGCTCCCCTTCGGTCCGTCCCCGCGACACTGCCGGCTCCACGGCAGCATGTCACGACGGAAGTTCGGGCACGCGTAGGAGCTATCCGCAATGGTTGTGCCTACCATCCGGTAGCGCATCGCCGCACCGAACCCAGGAGAGAAGGCCACAGTGACTGAGAACCCGGACCAGTCAACCAACCTCAAGCCGCGCTATGCCGCCCGGGTGGCTGAGGATCTGGAGCGCAACACCGCCGAACAAGAGCGTCTGGCCGGTGAGATGGCCGCCATCCATGAGCAGTTGGAGGCGCTACGGCAGGACCACGCGCTACTGGTCAGGATGCAGCGGGCTCTCGGTCACACCGACGCGACACAGGGGCAGTCGGCGCCCACGGGTGATACCAGGGCATCACTCCCGCGCCAGGCCCCGGCGAGCACCGGGCCGAGCAGCAAGAGCAAGACAGGCGGGGCGAAAAAGTCGGCCGTCAAGAAGACGACGCCCCGTGCCCGAGCGGCAATGACCACCCGGGACAGCTCATCTCCCACACTGCGTGACCTCGTAGTAGATCATCTCAGCCACAACGGCGAGCCGTTGTCGGCACTGGAAGTCACCGGCGCGCTGGCGACGGCGCATCCCGAGCGCACTGTCAAGGTCACCGTTGTCCGCAGCACCCTGGAGGCCATGGTGGCCAAGGGACTGGTACGTCGCAGCAAGCAGGGCAATTCCGTCTTCTACTCGGCCGGGAAGAAGTAGCCCGCTGCCGTCGGGGCATGAGTGTTGTGCGACGCGGTCACCGGAGTGGTTGATGCAGACAGGCGGTACGCACGCGTCCACTCGCACAGGGACGATACGCAAGGCCCGGCGCCGGCCCCGCTGTCGGGCCTCGGGCCTTGCTCCCGGTCATGCAGAGGCAGGCTGTTTCCTGCGGGCCGGCCTCGAAGTCTGTACGGAATAGAACACGGCCCGGCCCTCCTTGGTACGGCGCACCGTCCCCTTGGCCACCATGGCCTCCAGGGTGCTCCGCACCACGGTGATCTTGACGTTGCGGTCGGGATGGGCCTTGGTCAGCGCTTCGGTCACGTCGAGTGCGGAGATCGGCTTCGTCTCAAGGCTGAGATGGCTGACCACGAGTTCACGCAGCGTCGTAGCTCCTGTCTCCTGACCACGCTCAGGAGATTGGGTTGCTGCACTCTTCTGAGATGGGACAGCAGGCTCCGCGGAGTGGGTCGCGGCAGGCTCGGTGCCGGAGTCGGCGCCACCGAGCGCCTGCTGCATGCTGACCAGGAGTGCGTGGTCACCACGGAGTGTCTCCAACTGCTTCTGCAGGGCGGCCAGGTCTCTCGCGAGGCGCTCCTGCGCTTGTACGTTGCGCTCCAAGTCCTCGGCCAGCCGTGCGGCGTACACAGGCTTCAAGCTGGCCTGGTTGTCCTGATTGTCAGTCACCGTGGCCCTTTCCATGGAGAGTGATGAGGCAAAGCGATACTGGATGGTACTCACAACGCTTGTGCATAACTCCATTGCTCCGTGCGCCGTCACTCTCGGCGCCTGCGCCTTACGGACGTTCGAAGTCGGTCTCGTCCCGGGTCAACTCATGGTCCGATACGAAGCTGTTGTACGGCCCATGCCCGGGCGCGCTCAGCGAGGCAGAGCCCCCTTGGTATGGTGCGCCGATGTCAGTGATCAGGAAGTTCCAAGTCACGTTCGACTGCGCGGAACCTGAGCGCCTCGCTCGTTTCTGGTGCGAGGTGCTGGGGTACGTGGTATCGCCCCCGCCGGAGGGCTTTGCCGACTGGGACGACTTCAAGCGCTCCCAACCACCTGAGCAGCGGGATTCATGGTTCGCGTGCGTCGATCCCTCGGGGGTGGGTCCGCGACTGTACTTCCAGCGTGTCCCCGAGGGGAAGGCCGCCAAGAACCGCGTGCATCTTGATGTGCGGGTGGGGACGGGACTCGTGGGGGAAGAGCGCCTCGCCGCGCTTGAGGCCGAGTGCGCGCGACTGATCCCACTCGGCGCCGTACACGTGCGAACGTTGTACGACGGCAACGATTCTTGCATCCCGATGCTGGACATCGAGGGCAACGAGTTCTGCATCGACTAACTGGCCCTAGCAAAGCCTCTGGACGTGGCGGTGGGTGATCAGGCAGACGGCGAGGCTGAGGAAGGCTTCGTGGATGTCGTCGCGTCGTTCCCAGCGGATGCGCAGGCGGCGGAAGCCGTGGAGCCAGGAGATCGTCCGCTCGACGACCCACCGGAAAGTGCCCAGACCGGTGCCGTGCGGCTGTCCACGCCTCGGCGATCACCGGCCGGTTGCGGCGCTGCCACAGGAGCCGGCGGTACTTGTCGTGGTCGTAGCCGCGGTCGGCGAAGAGCATGTCGGGACGGTGTCGTGGCCGGCCGACGACTCCGGCTACTGCCGAATGGTGTGCATGACGCCGACGCCGAACAGCCTGCAGTGAAGGCTGCTCGAATCTCTCGGGCAGCCTTCAACGGTTTCAACTGGTCCTCACCAGGGACCTTCGATCATGGGGCAAGACCAGCCCGCCGGTGCAGATATTGAAGTCCACCACGACCGTGAGGCAGCGGTCAGCATGAGCCGATCGATGCCGGCTCCCATCCCGTGGCGGGCACACCGGCTCCTGTTACTCGTGTTCGGAGTTCGGCAACGAGGTTTGGCCGGGGAGGCGGAGGGTGGCTTGGGCTCCGCCGGCGTAGGCGTTGGTGAAGGTGAGTTGGGCTCCGAGGACCCGGGCCTGTGCCTGTGCGATGGTCAGGCCCAGGCCGTGGCCCGAGCCGCGGTCGCGTGCGCCGGTCCTGAAGCGCCGTGGTCCCTCGCGGAGCAAGTCGTCGGGGTAGCCGGGGCCGTGGTCGCGGATGGTGATCGTCGTGGAGTCGGTGTGGACCTCGACAGGGCGGCGGCCGTGGCGATGGGCGTTGACGATCAGGTTGGTGACGACGCGCTCCAGGCGTCGTGGGTCAGTTTCGGTCCAGGTGTCGTTGGTATGGGTCACCGTGGTGTCCAAGCCGGTGCGGGCGACGGCGTCGGCGACGACCATGTGAACCGGGACGCGGTGGTGCTCGACGTTCTCATTGCCGGCGTCGAGGCGGGAGATCTCCAGAAGGTCCTCGATCAGGTCCCGCAGGTCGCGGATGCGATTCCGGATGAGGTTTTCGGTGTCTCCGGGGGCCAGTAGGTCCGTGGCAGCGAGGAGGCCGGCGACAGGGGTTCGTAGTTCGTGGGCGACGTCGGCGGTGAACTGCCGCTCGGTCTCCAGGCGGCGGACGAGGTGGTCCGCCATGGCGTCGACGGTGGTGGCGATGGTGAAGACTTCGTCACGGCCTCGGACGGGCCCGTTGCGTGCGTCCAGTTCACCTGCCGAGAGCCGGGCGGCGGTGGTCGAGACTTTGCGCAGGCGACGGGAGAGGATGCCGGCGGCCAACGCGCACAAGGGGACGACGCCGGCCAGAGCGACGAGTGAAGCAGCCGCCATGTACTTGTCAAGCGAGACCAGGGCGCGGTAGTCCGGGTTCATCACCACTTGATGAGTGACTATCTTTCCGTCGACGGACTGAGCCGCCCACATCCAGGGGCCAAGACCCTCGGAGTCGCGGCCGTCGTATGCGGTCACGGTCCCGGACGTCGCGAGTGCAGCGCGACGCAGCTGAGGCGGCATGTCGGGCGGGTCGATCGTGGTCGCGCGGCTGCACACCTCCGCGTGGATCTTGGCCGGTCGGGCACAGTCCTCGATGACGAGGAATGCTTCCTCCCTGCGTATGTCCTTGACCCGGGCGTAGGAGCGGGTGTGCACCAGGATGCCGACGGTCAGTGCGACGGCGAAGGCCGCGAGCGCTGCGAGCGCTGCGATCTTCCAGCGCAGCGAGACGCTGGACAGGTGCAGGCGGCGGGGTATGTGTGGCTTGCGAGGCATGGGACCTCACCGGATGGGTTCGTAGCCGAAGCCGCGGACTGGTCTTTGACGGAATCTTGGCCGGTCTTCTTGCGTGCGCACGGGACAGGCGATTCGACGAGGGAGTCGCCCCCCAACCCTAGTGCGTGCGATTGCCTGGCAGGCGTCTCTGGCCGATTCAGTTCTGGATGGTGACGGTGCGGTTCGGCCTTCGGTTCCGGGTCAACGCGAGCGGCCTGCACCAGTGACTGGCATGGCCGTCGCAGCGTCCGACACCTATCGCCGCTCTGGGAGTGTCGAGTCCGCGGGCGGCGTGCGACACCTACGAACGGGCGGCTCAGGCCGCAGTCGAGAGCTGTTCGGTACTGGTGCGGCTGGCAGGAAAGTCGAAGTAAACGTGCGGGAACGGCTCGTCGGCGAGGGTGAAATGCCACCATTCGGTGGGCAGGTTTCGAAAGCCTGCCCACGTCATGGCGTGGTTCAGCACGCGTCGGCGAGAGCGTGCCTCGGACGTGACTTGTGGGCTGTCGGTATGGGAGAGCGGGTCGAAGAAGTCGAACGGCGTGCCCAGATCCAGCGGGGTGGCGTCCGAAGCAGTGAGAACCACATCCACGGTGCTGCCGCGGCTGTGCCCGGAGCGGCAGTGGATGTAGTCAGGGCCGAACAGTTCCTGCTTGGCCACACGGGGGTAGTGGTCGGCCTTGGTCTTCTGGTCATCGAGGTCTGCGGCCCAGCGGCGCATGTGGTCGACCGCCCGCTGCGGCCGGTAGGCATCCAGCACGGTGAGCCCGTATCCGTTGCGAGCCAGCAGGCGGTGGGCCCGGCTCAGCGCCCGGGCGGCGGGCAGGGTCAGCAGACAGACGCCGTCCTGGTAGCCGTCCAGCGGCATGCCGACGAAGTTCTCGCTGGTCGCGTACCGCAGGTCCTGGCGTATGGCGGGGTCGAAATCGGACAGGGCGACGAAACCGGGGTGGGCGAGGGCGGACATGGGTCGTCTCCTTACAGATGTACGAACCGGTGGCCGACCGCGTTGTGAGGGCCGCGCCTCCCGGGCTGTTCGTCACCACTTTGGGCGTGCAATGCGGCGGCGCCGACGCACTCATGCTTCGGTCGGCGCGCAAAACGAGCAGGTGACGACACGCGGGCTGATACAGGGCTGATGCCATGCGGCGGCGACCGGCCGCTCGGCCTGGAGTTCGCCATCCGTCAGGGTGGGAGGACGGTCGGCGCCGACACACCGTGATCAGCGCAGGTCGACAGAGGCACTGGCACGCCGACGTACAGGTCAAAGCATATTCGGGGGCCTGATGCGGCAGTTCGCGCCCGGGGTGGCCCTGTGGGTACTCACCTCGGCCCGACACGGGGACGGCTTGTGACGGACAACTGCCCGGAGCAGCTCATCCGCCGGGCCCGGATCGCGAGGTGTGCGGGGTGGTCATCGCCGTAGCTTGTATCCGAACCCGCGGACTGTCTCGATACGGTCGGGGCCGATCTTCTTGCGGAGGCGTTGAACGGCGAGGTCGACGAGGCGGGTGTCGGCCTCCCAGCCGTGGTCCCAGACATTGCGCAGCAGGGTGTGCCGGGCGAGGACGATTTCGGGATGGGCAGCGAACTCCAGCATCAGCTTGAGCTCGGTGGGGGTCAGAGCGACAGGTCGGCCGCCCAGCGTGACCACCATCCCGACGGTGTCGACGGTGAGGTCGCCGAAGATCAGGAGTTCGTTGGCGGCGGGTTGGGCGGTGTGGAGGCCGGAGGTGGCTTTCCAGTCGGCGCGGCGGAGCACGGACCGGATCCGGGCGACGAGGACACCGGTCTCCACGGGCTTGACGATGTAGTCGTCGGCGCCCGCCTCCAGCCCGGCGACGACGTCGAGGCCGTCGCCACGCGCGGACATCATGATGATCGACACGAGGCTGCTCTCGCGTACCCGCCGGCACAACCCGATTCCGTCGAGACCGGGCAGCATCACATCGAGAAGCAGAAGGTCGAAAGGGGTGTCGGCCTCGGCGGCGCGGAAGAGTTCGAGTCCTTCGAGGCCGTCGGCGGCGGCGGTGACCGTGTAGCCGTAGCGCGCGAGGCTCGTGGCGAAGGAGTGCCGGATCAGCTCGTCGTCCTCGACCAGCAGCACACGCACGGAGGCCGGGACGGAGGGGGGCGGGGCGGAGGACACGGGCGTGAAGTCCTTGATCGTGGTGTATGGCGGAGCCATGCCATGGGGGCGTCTGGCGCGATGCGCTGCATGCTCGTCCTGTCGATTGAAGTGTGGCACGGAGGGTGGGTGCTCCCCCGCATCCAGGGTCAGGTGTCGGTGCTGAGGGCGCGGGCGATCTGTTCGACGCCGGTGGCGCGGGAGCCTTTGACGAGGATGACGTCGAGCGGTCCGGGCTCGCCGAGCACAGCGAGGACGGCGTCCACGGTGGGAACGTGGACGGCTTTGCCCCCGGCGCGGCGTGCACCCGCAGCGATACGGGCGGCGTCAGCGCCGCCCACGGCGATGACCAACCCTGTCCCGGCCTCGGCGGCGGTCCGGCCAAGGCGTTGATGCAGTGCCGGCGACTCGGCGCCGAGCTCGCGCATCTCGCCGAGGACGGCGATCGCCCGCCGGCTGCCATCCGCGATCGCGGCGAGGGTGGCCAGGGCTGCCTCCATGGCATCGGGATTGGCGTTGAAAGCGTCGTTGAGGACGAGTCCGCCGCCGGGCAGGCGCGTGATCTGCATACGGCTGGGGGTGAGCCGGCGAGCGGCGGTAAGGCCGTGGGCGATCTCCGGCAAGGGAAGGCCGAGAGCGATGGCGGCTGCTGCCGCCGCGGCGGCGTTGGCGACCTGATGGGCGCCGGTCAGGGACAGGCACACAGGTTCACTGTGACCGCCGATGGTGAGTCGGAAAGCGGGGCGGGCCAGGTCGTCGAGTTCGACGTCCGTGACGAGCAGGTCGGCGTGGCGGGTACCGAAGGTGAGTACGGTGCCGGCGCGGGTGGCGCGCAGCATGTCGGCGGTCGCGGGGTCGTCGGCGTTGAGGACGGCCGCCCCGTCGGCCGCCAGGGCGGCCAGGAGCTCGGCCTTGGCCCGGCGGATGCCGATACGGCCGCCGAACGGGCCGAGGTGGGCGGTGCCGGTATTGGTGATGACGCCGACTCTGGGACGGGCGAGGGCGGCGAGGTGGGCGATCTCACCTCTCGCCCTCGCGCCCATCTCCACCACCAGGTATCGGGTGGCGGTGCTCGCCTCGAGGACGGTCAGAGGTAGCCCGATCTCGTTGTTGTACGACAGCCTGTTTGCGACCGTCGGTGACCGCCGCGCCAGGATCTGGGCGAGGAGGTCCTTCGTGGTGGTCTTGCCGGCCGAGCCCGTGATCCCGACGACGGCGCATTCGGTGAGCCGGCGGCGGTGGCTGCCCGCGAGGGCGGCGAGCGCCGCGCGGGTGTCCGGGACCACGACGGCAGGGCCGGGGACGGGCCGTTCCGCCAGCACGGCGGCGGCTTCGGCGGCGAGGGCGTCGGCCGCATGCTCGTGACCGTCGCTCCTGGTTCCGGGCAGGGCCACGAACAGCGAGCCGGGGCGGGCCTGCCGTGAGTCGATCACCACCGGACCGGTCACGGTGACCGCCTTGTGCCGGGCGTCGACAACCTGACCGCCGACGGCGGACGCAATGTCGGACAACGACATATCGATCACGGCCACCCCCTCGCACGCGGGCAGTCCGGTGGGTTGGGACCGCCCTCACTCAAGCGCCTGTCGGCCTTCCTCACTCAGGTGCCTGTGGGCCTTCCTCACTCAGGTGCCTACGGGCCTTCCTCACTCAGGTGCCTGTGGGCCTTTCTTCACTCAGGGGCTCGTCGGCCTGTCGATCCTGGCGGGAGCACATCGCGAGTGGGCCTCAGCCACGCATCAGCCGCCCCTCCGTCTCGCATCCCGGCAGCAGGCATGTCGTGCTGTGCCCGAGCGGTCGCGGCAATGCACCGGCAGGGTCGGGAACCCAGGCTTCCGGCATGACCGAAGAACGTGTTCGTCCCCTCGTCACCGTCGACCTCGGCGTCGTGGCGGCCAACACCGGTCGGCTCGCCGCCCGCACCGAGGCCGCGCTCATGGCTGTTGTCAAGGCCGACGGCTTCGGCCACGGGGCCGTCCCTGTGGCCCGTACCGCTCTGGCTCACGGCGCGACTCGGCTCGGGGTGGCAACCGCCGACGAGGCCCTCGCCCTGCGCGGCGCCGGACTCACCGCGCCTGTGCTGAGCTGGCTCAACGCCCCGCAGGCCGAACTCACGCCCGCCGTCGACACCGGGATCGAACTCGCGGTGCCCAGCTTCGACCACTTGCAGGCCGTGGCCGCCGCGGCACACAACGCCGGCCGCGCCGCCCTGATCCACCTGCATGCCGACGTCGGGATGGCCCGCGACGGGGCCGCCCACGCCGACTGGCCGCGCCTGTGCGGGCACGCCGCTGCCCTGGAGCGCACCGGCCGGATCCGCGTCATCGGTGTGATGGGGCACCTCGGCTGTGCCGACACCCCCGACGACCGCCACAACGCCGGCGGCCGGGACCGCTTCGACGAGGCCGTCCGATCCGCCCGGAGTCACGGCCTCAGGCCCCGCCTCCGGCATCTGGCCGCCACAGCCGCCGTCCTGAACGATCCGGCCGCCCACCACGACATGGTTCGGGTCGGAGCCGGTCTGTACGGCATCGACTCGACCGGCCGGGCCGGTCTCCAGTGGGCCATGACGCTGACCGCGCCCGTGGTCTGCGTCCGGGACGTGCCGGCCGGTACCCCGGTCGGCTACGGACACACCTGGACCACCGACCGCTGCACCCGGCTGGCCCTCCTCCCCCTCGGCTACGGCGACGGCCTGCCCCGCGCCGCCTCCGGCCGCGCCGAGGTCCTCCTCAACGGCCGGCGCCGGCCGGTGGTCGGGCGGATCTCAATGGACCAGATCGTCGTGGACGCCGGTCAACACCCCGTGCAGGCAGGCGACGTGGCAACGGTGCTCGGACCCGGCACGAGCGGGGAACCCACGCCCGCCGACTGGGCCCGCTGGGCAGGCACCCTGCCCCACGAACTGCTCACCACCATCGGCTCCGGCCACCGCGTCGCCCGCCGCCACCGGCCCTGCACCGTCACCCATGAGCAGCCCACTTCCCCCGTACCCCACCTCCAGGAGAGTTTCGCGTGACCACCTCCTCCCAGCTCCGCCCGGCCTCCACAGAGCCGATCCGAGTCGCCGTCGTCGGCGGTGGACAGAACTGCGAACACGAGGTCGGCCTGGCCACGGCGGCCTCCATATGCGCGGCTCTGCCCAACGACCGATACACGGCCGTGCCACTGACGATCGGCCTCGACGGCACCTGGCACGGCCCGCAGGGGCGGCCCCTCCCCGGAGGCCCGACCGGAGCCATGCGCCTGATGACCACCTGCCAGGTCGTCTTCCCCGCCGTTCACGGCCCCCGCGGCGAGGACGGCGCGCTGGCCGGCTGGTGCGAACTCGCCGGCCTGCCCTATGTCGGATCCGGCATCCGCGCGGGGGCCCTGGCCATGGACAAGCACGCCACCAAGCTCGTCGCGGCCGACCTCGGCATCGCCGGCGCCCGCTCGGTCACCCTCACCCAACTCCCCGAGACCGCAGCGCCGCTGCCGCTGCCGCTGCCGCTGGTGGTCAAGCCGATCGCCGCCGGCTCCAGCCACGGAGTCCGCAAAGTCACCGCCGAAGCCGAGTACGCACCCGCCGTGGCCGCCGCCCTGCAGGTGGACGATCGTGTCCTGGTCGAGGAGTTCATCACGGGCCGCGAGTTGGACGTGGCCGTACTTCGCCGTTCGGACGGCACCTTGTTGACCGGGCCCCCTCTGGAGATCGCCACTGCACCCGGTGCGCTCTTCGACACACGAGGGAAATACGACGGAACCGCCGACTTCCGACT
The DNA here is from genome assembly GCF_043673425.1 of Streptomyces sp. M41. Classification (NCBI taxonomy): domain Bacteria; kingdom Bacillati; phylum Actinomycetota; class Actinomycetes; order Kitasatosporales; family Streptomycetaceae; genus Streptomyces; species Streptomyces sp. M41. The sequence continues at coordinate 159,596 of NZ_JBIMKE010000010.1, forward strand.
CCCCGCCCCCCTCACCGCGACCGAGACGAAGACGCTCAACCAGGCTGCGCTCGCCCTCTTTCAGACCCTCGGCTGCGACGGTGTCGCCCGCTTCGACTTCTTCCTCACCGACGACGGCCGGCTTGTCCTCAACGAGGTCAACACCATGCCCGGCATGACGGCCGAATCGCAGGTCCCCAAGATGTTCGCCGCCATCGGCCTGACCTACCCCGACCTGCTGGCCGAACTCGTCGACGGCGCCGTACGGAGGAACAGATGAGTCGTCTGCTCCGACTGGACGCCCTGCGCGGCCTGGCCGTCCTCCTCGTCATGGTCCATCACGGCGCGCCCGACCTCGCCCCGGGATCCGGTGTCGTCGGTGTCGTGGTCTTCTTCACTCTCAGCGGCCACCTGATCACCGCCTTGCTGCTGCGTGAACTCGACGCCACCGGCCGGATACGGCTTCGCAGCTTCTACCGCAGGCGAGCCGTCCGGCTCCTTCCCGCCTTCTTGGCTTTCGTCACCGTGTTCGCCGCCGTCACCTACTTCCTCGACCCGCTGCACGAACGCAGCGCTCTCCCACGCGCCCTGGCGATCGCCCTCACCTATACGGCCGACCTGCCCATCCTTCATGGCAGCAACGCCATCTTCCACCTGTGGACCCTGGCCGTGGAACAGCAGTTCTACCTGCTGTGGCCACCTCTGCTCGCGTATGCATGGCAGCGCCACGGCGCCGGCCGTCTCGTCACCGCCGGCATCGCCGCACTCAGCCTCGCCGCCGTCGGGATCACCCTTCACCTCGGCCACAACTTCGACCTGGCCTACCCCTGGCCGACTTCGTGGAGTGCCACCATGCTGATCGGCGCCGCTCACGCGATCGCGACCCACCACCGCCGAAGCCGGCACGGAAGGCCCGCCCCGACCCGCTTGCACGCCGACACACCCCTGGCCGCGATGACCACTGCCGCTGCGCCCATCGCCGTCCTGCTGCTCGTCGCGGCCGGGTTCGTGCCGTGGCGGGCCCACCCGATCACCTACCCCTGGGGCGGCCTGGCCCTTGCCGCGCTGACCCTCGTCGTCCTCGACCGCTACACGAAGGACACCAGCCCTGCCGGTCGGACACTCGTGACACTCGCCCGCCTCGGCACCATCTCCTACGCCGCCTACCTGTGGAACTACCCCCTGACCCTCTGGCTGCGCCCCTGGCACCCCGCCGCCGGACCCGCCCTCGCCGCCGCCCTCACCCTTGTGTGCGCCACACTCAGCTGGTTCCTCGTCGAACGCCCGATCGCCCTCCGGTGGTCCCGCTCCGGTGCACTCTCAGGTGCCCGGCACGCCGCACCGAGCGTCAACCAAGGCCGATGCCGGGAGAGTTGATTGGTTGCTGGACCTGTCGAACGAGCCGCCGGTCGGGTGCTCATCCATACGAGCACCTCCTGTGGCGGACGCTCTACGAGACGCGCGTCCACTCAGAAAGACCTCGAGCGCCACATCGAGGAAACGAACTTCGTCGGCCGCCGCCCCCGGTGAGCGTCTGGTGTCCTGCAAGCGGCTGGAGTCCTGCGAGCGCTGACAACGCGTGCGACGAAAAGTAGCGCATTGCCAACAATGCGTTGACGCGGCCAGTGAGCCCGTGCTGCACTCTCCCATCCAATGTGGTCTAGACCTCCTCCGAGAGCCCAGGGGCCGGCGGCCAGAGCCCTGTGGTGAAGAGTGCAGCGCTTCCTTCGCATGCCACGTCGTCCTCTGCCTCCCCTCGCGCCGGGCCCGCGAGCGACAGGGGCAACAAGTGCGAAGTCGTCATCCGAGACCCATCATCCTGTGGTGTGTGGCCCTGGCCCTCTTGGGAGCTGTCGTCGCACCCGCCGCGGCCGACTACGCCCAGCCCGACAAGGCGACGGGCACCTCCTCCTTCGACACCACCCCCGCCGTCGCGGCCGTCAGACGACTCGTTCCGGAGCAGGCGGATCGCTTCACCCTCGAACCCATGGCCAAACCGGACACGGGCGACTCCTTCTCCATTTCCGGAACCGCGGGTGCCATCAAGGTGCGTGCCACGTCCCCGGCCACACTTCTCACCGGCGTCGGCTGGTACCTCAGACATGTGGCCAAGGTGGACATCGGTTGGCCGGGAGACAGCCTGACGAAGCTCCCGGCCACGCTTCCCGCGGTGAACGGCACCATCACCCAGTCCGCGGTGGTACCGCACCGATACGCACTCAATGACACCGACGACGGTTACTCGGGCCCTTACCGGGACTTCGCCTCCTACCAGAAAATGATCGACCTGCTCGCCCTGCACGGTGTCAACGAGGTATTCGTCCAGGTGGGGGCGGAGTACCCGTACTACAAGGCACTCCAGCAGTTCGGTTACACCGCGGAGGATCTGCGGAAGTGGATCCCCAAGCCGGCCCATCAGCCGTGGTGGCTGCTGCAGAACATGTCCGGGGGGCCCGTCTCCGAGAAGTTGATCAATGATCGTGCAGAGCTGGGTGCCAAGGTCACAGGCCGGCTCCGGGAGCTGGGCATGACGCCGGTGCTGCCGGGCTACTTCGGTACGGTCCCCACCGACTTCGCGAAGCGCAATGCAGGCGCGAAGGTGATCGGACAGGGGGCCTGGGTAGGGGCGTACGAGCGGCCGTCCTGGCTGGACCCGGCCGACCCTGTGTTCACCAAGGTTGCCGCGGCCTACTACAAGCACCAGTCCGACAAGTTCGGAAACACCACGATGTACCGGATGTCCCCGCTGCACGAGGGCGGCACGACCGGCGAGACGGACGAAACCAAGAAAGACAAGATCAAGAGAGCCGCCGCAAAGAACATCATGGAAGCTCTGCAGACGGCCCACCCCGGCGCGATCTGGGTGCTGCTGGGCTGGCAGCACAGTCCGGAGATCCCCATCATCGAAGGCGCCGAGAACAGGGACAAGCTTCTCATCATCGACGGGCTGTCCGACCGCTATGAGAAGGGTGACAAAACCACTGACCGAGACAAGGGATGGAAAGGTGCGCCCTATGCGTTCGGCACCATCGACAACTTCGGCGGACACACCACCATCGGCGGAAACACCGGTGAGTGGGTCAGCCGCTTCGCCGACCTACGCAAGACCTCCAAGGCGCTGAAGGGCATCGCCTACCTGCCCGAGGGCACCGGCACCAACCCCGTGGGCTTCGAACTGTTCGCCGAACTGGCCTGGCAGTCGGACCGCGTCGACCACAAGTCATGGTTCGCCGAGTACTCCGCCCGTCGCTACGGAGGCCGGGACCCGCACGCCGAAGCAGCCTGGGAGCTCCTGCGCACCGGCCCTTACGGCACGCGAGCCGACGGCTGGAGCGAGCCCCAGGACAGCCTCTTCACCGCGCGCCCCGGCCTGGAGGTGACGAAGGCCGCCAAGTGGAGTCCGGAGACCATGCGCTACGACGCCTCCACCGTGGACAGGGCCCTCATCGAGTTGCTCAAGGTCTCCCCGGACACGCAGGCCACCGACGCGTACAGGTTCGACCTCGTCAACACAGCCCGCCAGGCCCTCACCAACCGCAGCCGTGTCCTACTGCCCCAGATCAAGACCGCCTACGACGGAAAGAAGCCTGCCGAATTCCGCCGACTGGTCACCGAGTGGAAGAAGAGCATGGCCCTTCTCGACAATCTCCTCGCCACCGACTCCCGCTTCCTGCTGGGCCCCTGGCTGGAGAGCGCCAAGAGCTTGGGGGACACCGCGGAAGAGAAGAAGTCGCTGGAGCACGACGCGCGCAGCGTCATCACCACTTGGGCCGACAGCGAGCGCGGCAGTGCAGAGCTGCGCGACTACGCCAACCGCGAATGGTCCGGCCTGGTCTCCGACTTCTACGCGGTGCGCTGGGAGAAGTTCTTCGCGAGCCTGGACGCTGCACTGGCCGACAACACGACTCCCAAGAGCATCAACTGGTTCGAAGAAGTCGAGGACAAGTGGCTCAGGGACCGTAAGGTCTACCCCACCAAGACTGTCGGCGACCCCGTCGCCGTGGCAACCGAGGTCAGCAAGACGCTCCAGGAGCCGAACCCGGCTCCGGTTCCAGCTCCGGCAGGGCCCATCACCGACAGCGAGGGCAAATGCCTCGACATCACCGACGGCAACGCCGCCGATGGCACCCCCCTACAGCTTCACAAGTGCAACAGCACCCCTGCCCAGGTCTGGACCGTCGCCACCGGCAGCACCGTCAAGGCGGCCGGTAAGTGCATGGAGGCCCGGGGCGGCGCCACCACTGCGGGCACCGTCGTTCAGCTCCACAAGTGCAACGGCACCCCGGCACAATCCTGGACTGCGGAGGACGACAGGACTGTCAAGAACAAGAAGTCAGGCCTCTGCCTGACAGCTCCGACCGACAACGCGTCGCCCCGGCCGGCGCTCACCCTCCGGACCTGCACCGGCAGCGCTCATCAGCGGTGGACCCTGCCCTCCGCGGCAAACACACGGCCCGGCGACACCCCACCCCCCGGGGGCTTTGGCCCGTCCGATGCCACAGCCGGTGCGACTGGTGGCTCGACGGGCGGAGTCGGAAACTGCACCGACTCCCGCTGGGATCCGGGCACGATCTACACCAAGGGCCGGCTCGTCTCCCACAACGGGGCAATGTGGCAGGCCAAATGGTGGACCCGGAACAACGAGCCCGGTGGCCCCACGGCATGGGGTGCCTGGGCAAAGGCTGGGACCTGCTGACCACACCGGTAGGCTCCTCGGTCACCCTCGCGGGGGTGACCGAGACCGGCGAAGCCCGCCCGCCACGGCGATGCGGCCGCTCAGGACACCTGTTCTGCCAACAGATCGATCAGCCCGGCCGGACGGGCACAACGCCCTCCGCTTTCGGCACGGGCGGACACCGCACCCGCCTGCGCCGACCGCCGGCTGGGCCAGACTCGGTAATGATTCGGCAAAGTAGCGGGATGTTTCTCTCTGTAGCTACCTCTTAGCGATGTCCCCGTGGGGCCGGGGCTCGTCCTGCGGGCCTGCTCCGGCTCTCTCGCCGATACAGCAGGAGGGTGCGCATGACGGTGCCGCGGCCAAGGCGCATGTGTGGCGCCGACCCGGTGGGCTGAGGAACGACGACGAGCTCGAAAAGGGCGAACAAAGCTACGGCCGGGCGGCCGAAGCCCGGCGCAGCGTCCGACAGACACTTCGGACTCGTGGACGCACGCCGAGCACAGTCTCGTCGCGGGACGAGGGCTTGAGTCGACTCCCGCGTAGTCGTATGGATGCTCTTGAGTGGGGAGGCGTTGTGCCACTCGCCGATCAGGAGGGCCTCGTAGGCCGCGCTGACGCCGAACTGACAGCGGTGGTGCGGACGTCGCAGGCGGAGGATGAGCTGGCTGAGCTGTACCGTCGGCACCACTCGGCCGTCGTTGCGTACGCGGCCACCTGTTGTCGCAACTCTCACACCGCCCAGGATCTGACCTCCGAAGCGTTCACCCGCACTCTTCAGGCCGTGCGCGCAGGCCGAGGTCCCGAGAGCGCCTGGCGGCCGTATCTGCTTGCGGTGGTCCGTCGTACCGCCGCCGAGTGGGCCGGCACCTCGCGCCGCACTGAGCTCTCACCCGATTTCGAGAAGTGGCTCACCGATTCCTACGGTGCGGCTCCTGCGGAAAGCGGAGAGGAGAGAGTGCTGCGTCTGGAGGACAACAACTTCGTGTTGCGTGCCTTCAACTCACTGCCTGAACGCTGGCAGACGGTCCTGTGGCACACCATCGTGGAGAACGAGCCCGCGGCGCAGGTGGGCGCACGGCTGGGTCTGAGCGCCAGTGGAGCCAGCTCGCTCGCCGCACGGGCCCGGGAAGGGCTGCGCGAGGCCTATCTGGCCGTGCATGCTCAGGACGGCGCCGACAGTGAGGAGTGCCGACGATACGGCGCCCTGCTGGCCGCCGCTGTCCGCGGCAACGGCCGTCGGTCCAGTGACAGCCTGGCCCGGCACCTGACCGACTGCGCTCGTTGCACCCGGGCCATGTCGGATCTGACGGAGCTCAACCAGCGTGTGCAGTCCGTGCTGCCCGCCGGCGTGCTCTTGTGGGGCACGGCCGCCTACCTGGCCGCACAAGGGAGTAGAACCCACGTAACGACGGCGTTCGGCACGACGCCGTCAGGCCCCCCGGCCGCCGCCGGATCCGGAGGCCCGCTGGCCAAAGTTCAGGCATCTTGGATTCGATCTGGCGCAACGGTGGCGGCCCTGGCCCTCGCCATAGGTATCGCCCCTTTGTTTTTGACCCCCGGCGATCAGGAGGGGACGCCGACGCCATCGAGGGGTCCCTCACTGGCCAGTTCGTCGACAGCCACCGACACACCGCTTCCGCGGCCGAAGGAATCCAAGACCGAACGCCCGCCGTCGAAATCGAGTTCTTCGCCCAGCTCGTCGCCCTCGAAAGACCGCAGGCAGCCCGTTTCTGCCAAGCCGGCTCCTGCCTCACCGACCCTGACTCCCACCGGCAACCTCATCGCCAACTCCGGGGCTGAAGTCGGCTCATGTTCCGTGTACGGCGAGGATTCCATGGACATACCCGGATGGCAGACCGTCTCTGGTTCCCCTGTGCCCCTTTGCTATGGCTTCGGCAACATGACCACCTCGGAGGGCCCGCAAGACTCCGGCCTGCCCGGGCAGGCGTACTTCGCCGGCGGACTCGTGGACTACGCGGTCCTCACCCAGTCGATACCCCTCCCGTCGAGACCCAGCGGTGCGACCGTGTCGTACACCTTGTCGGGCTGGCTGGGCGGCTGGGCGTACGAGGAGGAACACGCTGGTCTGACCGCGGACTTCTTCGCTGCTGACGGGAGCATCCTTCACACCGCCGACCTCGCCCCGGTCTCGGACGCCGCCCGGGGAAACCAGAACGGGTTCCGTCAGCAGACGGTCACAGCGGCGGTACCGGCAGACGCGGAGAGCGTCACCCTCACTCTCACCTTCACCGGGTCAGGCGACAACTTCAACGACGGCGCTGCCGAAGACCTCCATTTCAGTCTCAGTTGAGGGTGCGCCGACGATGAGCACCGCCTGGGGACTGGGCTCGGCAACCCGGAATTGTCTCAAAGCAAGGCCGCCGACCTACTGGCGGAGAGCCGGATTTCCATCACTCATGTGATACGGAGTGCCGCGGCTTGTGCATGCGAGTGCGTCTCATGCTGTTTCGACGGGACGACAAGAGCAGGCGTGTCTCTCCAACGAGACAGCACCTGTTACTGGCTCCTGTGACGCACCGAGGCCACTCCCACGGCCGGATGCAGATCTGGCGGCGAAGACTGGAAACGTCCGGGTCACTCACGGTGAGCCCCTCACCGAAGGGATGTCTCGTGCGTCGTCGTCAAGGAATCATCGCGGCCGGGCTGGCTACCGGTCTCGCGGCAGTCACGGCCCTCTACGGTTCGGCGTACGCCGTCAAGGACGGTGAGAACGCCACGGCCGACAACGCGCCGGCCGGCATGGTTCACCTCCAGCTCGGCAATGGAAACTGCGGAGGAACACTCATCCACGCCAAGTGGGTGCTCACCGCGGCGCACTGCCTCAACAACAAAGCCCCGGAAGTGATCACAGTCCGCGCGGGGAATCTGAAACGGAGCGAGGCCACAGCCCTCAAAGTAACGGCCAAGCACACACGACAGGATGCCGACATCGCCCTGCTCGAACTGAGCAGCGAGGCCGGACCGGCTCCGGTCAGGCTCGCCGACACCGATCCCGCGGTCGCCTCCGTGGGGGACATCTACGGCTGGGGCATGACCGGGACCGACGGGAGACTGCCGGACAGTCTGAAGACCGCGCGCGTAGAAGTCACCCAAGTGGGCGGTGGGTGCACGGACAGCCGCCGCGGACCCAGCGTGTGCGTCAAGAAGGTCACCGGCATAACAAGGGGCGGGGACTCCGGGGGCCCCCTGATGATCAACGGTGAGCAGGTCGGGACAGTGTCCGGAGGGGGCCGATTCGCCAGCATCGCCCACAGCCTGCCGTGGATCGAGCGGACCGCCCAACTTGACTTCAACAACGACGGCAAGATCGCTGACGCAGTTCCCTGCACTGCGACTGCGTGGGTCGCCGGCAGGGAATACCCGGGCGGAAGTACCGTCTCCCACGAGGGCCACACCTGGGAGGCGCGGTGGTGGACCAACACCGAACCGAGCACCCTGCCGCCAGGCGCGGACCCGGGAGGGGTCCCTTGGAAGAAGCTCGGTACCTGCTGACAGCCGGTCGCATGACTTCACCGGCAGCAGGGTGAGCCGGCCTCTCGGTGGCTCGGCTGGCGACGCAGGGGCTCGCACGAGTGCGGGCCCCGCCCGACCCAGCGGGTCCAGCCGACGGGCAGGCCATGGCAGGCGGGCCACACAGCTGCGAGTCGATCACCGGCTCACCCCCCTGTGATCGAACACACGAGGGCGAGGTACCGTCGCGGCCCCGTATGAGCCACCGGCACGCCGACACAGCGATGCCCTCCACGTTGATGCGGGCCCGTGCCGACTCGCATCTCGTTGCGCACTCCGGTCTGGTGACGATCTTCCAGATCGGAAACTGATGACCACCGAGCCGCCCGGCAGGGGTGACCGCATGGCTATGGTGTGCCGTAGCGTGTCGACGCGAGCGCTCCGGCTCGCCGACCGCTCCCCTCCGGCCGAACCGCCACAGAGGGTGGACGGGTGAGCGCGATTCGCGGCGGGGCATCGAAGCCCCAGGACAAGGCTGCAACGATGCGTCCGGTGGTTCCGAGAGAAGACACAGCGCGGATGATCAGTGGTGAGTGTGCCGACGGCCGGGGCCACGGCGGACGGGCGCCGGATACGGAGCGCCTGCCGTGGCGGGGCAACCGCGGCAGCACGCTGCTCGACGTTTCCGTGGCCCTGGTCTGCGCCTTCATCCCGCTGATGACGCTGGTCGTCCCGGCGGACCCGTGGGTCCTGATGTGGCTGGCCGTGCACCTCGTGCTGTGCCTGGCGACGGTGGTACGCCGCCGGTGGCCGGCCGCGCTCTGCGCGGCCGTCGTCATCGCCTCGCCCGTGCACCTCCTCCTGCCGTCGACGCTCACCTATCTGCTACCGGCGGTGTCCCTCTATTCCCTGGCCCGGTACGGCACAAGCCGCGTGGCCCTCACACTGTTGTCCGTGGCGGCGGCGGTGCGATTCTCCCTGGCCCGGGCCGCCCTGTACGAGTCCGACCTGTTCGGCGGAGCCCTGCTGCACCTGCCCGGTGAGGCGTTCATCGTGGCCGCCCCCATCTCCCTGGGCCTGTTCACGCGCACGAGGAGGATGGCGCTGGACAACCTTCGTGACAAGGCCCGGCGCCTGGAGCGCGAACAGCATCTGCTGGCCTGGCGGGCGCGCACGGAGGAGCGGGCCCGTCTGGCGCGCGAGATGCACGATGTGGTCGCGCACCGGGTGAGCCTCATGGTGATCCACGCCGGTGCTCTGGAGGTCACCGCCGACGTTCCCCCTCGGGCCGCGGAGAGCGCCAGGCTGGTGGGCGACATCGGCCGGCAGGCCCTGGAGGAATTGCGCCAGGTCCTGGCGGTGCTGCGGCCGGAGGAGGACGACGACGCGCCACTGACGCCCCAGCCGACCCTCGACGATCTCCCGGCGCTGGTCGAGCAGTCCAGGGCCACGGGTATGCGAGTGGACCTGGCAACGTCCGGCCTCCGTCGTTCGCTGGGGCCCGGTCACGAGCCCACCGCGTACCGCCTGGTGCAGGAGGCGCTGACGAACGTGCACAAGCACGCCGGCGATTGCCGCACCCGGGTCACGGTCCGGTACGAGCGGGAGGCACTGCGGGTGATCGTGGAGAACGACGCCCCCACCCGTCCGGTGACCCCACGCCTGCCGAGCGGCGGACACGGGCTCACCGGGCTCAGGGAACGCGTCACCGTCCTGGGGGGCACCTTCGACGCCGGACCACGAGCAGAGGGCGGCTTCCGTGTGTGCGCCGTGTTGCCTACGAAGGAGGGTGAGCCATGAGTGTCCGCGTACTACTGGCCGATGACGAGGACCTCGTCAGGTCCGGCATGAACATGATCTTGCAGGCGGATGCCGACATCGAGGTGGTGGCCACAGCCAGCGACGGCGCGGAGGCGGTCCGGATGGTGCGCGCGCATCGGCCCGATGTGGTTCTGATGGACATCCGCATGCCGGTCATGGACGGGCTGGCCGCCACGGCGGAGATCGTCCGGCTGCCCGACGCGCCCAGAGTCGTGGTGCTGACCACCTTCGACCTGGACGAGTATGTGCACGCCGCGCTACAGGCGGGGGCGACAGGATTCCTGCTGAAGAACACTCCGCCCCGGGAGCTGGCCCGTGCGGTGAGGACCGTCGCCGCCGGCGACGCGATGCTCGCCCCGTCGGTGACACGACGCCTGATCCAGGATTTCGTCGGCCGTGACACCTCACGGCAGGTACAAGCGCGCGGCCGTGTGGCCGAGCTGACCGAGCGCGAGCGCCAGGTTCTGCTCCTCCTGGCGCAGGGCCGGTCCAACGCCGAGATCGCCGGTTCCCTGTTCATGAGCGAGGCCACGGTGAAGACACACGTGAGCAGGGTGCTGGCCAAGCTGGGGTGCGCCAACCGCGTCCAGGCTGCGATCATGGCCCACGACGCGGGCCTGCTGGAAGGGTAGAGCCGGTCTCGTAGCCGAAGCCGCAGAGTCTGCCTCGCCGACCGGCGCCCGGGCCGGCAGCCGCCCTGCATCGGGTGGATCGCCAGACGGCACGGGGCGACTTCCGGCGGCGCGCTCGTCATACGTCGCGCTTCTCCACGGCGTACAGCGCACCGGTCATGGCCACCACGGCCCAGGCACACAGCACGGCGAAGCCGCTCCAGGGAGCCAGGCCTCCCAGCATCGGCCCGGGCTGCATGATGGCCCAACCCGCGCTCCCGGGCCCCAACCCCACGGGTAGGAACCGCTGCACACTCTCGAAGCCCGACCCCAACAGGAGGAACGGCACCACGTAGATCAGCGCCGACATGGTGACGACGGCCCCGGCCGTGCCGCGCACGACGGTGGCCACGGCGAGGGTGAGCAGGGCGAGCCCGCTCAAATAGAGCCCGCCACCCAGTACCGCCCGTACGACACCGGGGTCCATGAGCGCCCCGGAGACACCGGGTGCCACGACACAGCCGACGGCGAAGGACACCGCGTTCACCACCGCGCCGGCGGCCAACGCTGTCAGGGCGACCACCAGGGCCTTGGCAGCGAGCCAACGCCTGCGCCAGGGCACGGCCGACAGGGACGTGCGGATCATCCCGGAACCGTACTCGCCACCGATCGCCGACGCCGCGAACACCACGATGGCGAGCTGCCCAGCGGCCACCCCGAGGGTGCCGCCGGTGACGATCCCGTCGACGGGCACCCGGCTGCCCGTCGACGCATCGGCGTTGCGGTTCAGTGCGACCAGGGTGGCGATGCCGATGGTGATGAGCGTGAAAAGGGCCAGGCACCATCCGGTCGAGCGAACGGTGCGTATCTTGATCCACTCGGATCGGAGCAGGTCGTGGAAGGCCGGTTGGGACGAGCCTGCGTATCCCTGCTTGGTCGTGGCAGCGGTGGTGGTCATGGCAATTCCTGTCTGCTGGAGGGCGGTAGGGGTCGTGGGCCGGTGCTCCGGCGAGAAGGGCCGGTCACAGGGCCGGGGGCGTAGTAGCTCGGTACTCCACGCTGTGCCCGGTCATTTCCATGAACGCTTCCTCCAACGAGCCCCGCTGGACGGACAGTTCATGCAGCGTGGCTCCGCACCCCGCAGCGGCTTCGGCCACACGTTCGGAGTCCAGGCCGGTGACCAGCAGCGTGCCCTCATCGTCCGCGACGACGTGTCCCCCGGCCCGTCGAAGCGCACCGACAAGCTGAACGGCCTGCGGTGAACGCACCCTGACCGCGTTGCGGGAACTTTTCGCGCAGAACTCACGCATACTCAGGTCAGCGATCAGCCGGCCACGGCCGACCACCACCAGATGGTCGGCGGTCATCTCCATCTCGCTCATCAGATGACTGGAGACGAAGACCGTGCGCCCCTCCGCGGCGAGGCCCCTCATGAGCCCTCGGATCCAGCGGACACCCTCCGGGTCGAGGCCGTTGACCGGCTCGTCGAACAGGAGCACCCCAGGGTCGCCGAGGAGGGCGGCGGCGACGGAAAGCCGCTGGGTCATACCCAGCGAGAAGCCGCCCACCCGCCTGCCGGCCACGCCGGCGAGACCGGTCATCTCCAGGACCTGGGCCACCCGGCGGGGAGGGATGGCGTTGCTGCCGGCCAGCGCCAGCAGATGCCCCCGCGCCGTCCGCCCGGGATGTGCCGCCCTGGAGTCGAGCACCGCTCCGACCTCACGCATCGGATGGCGTAGACCGGCGAACGGCCTGCCGCCCACCAGCGCGCTACCGGAGTCCGGACGGACCAGTCCCAGCAGCATCCGCATGGTCGTGGTCTTGCCCGCGCCATTCGGCCCCAGGAAACCGGTCACCCGTCCCGCGTGCACCGTGAACGACAACCGGTCCACCACCGTCTGCCTGCCATAGCTCTTGGTCAGCTCCCTGACCTCCAGCACACTCGCGTCCATGAAGCGGCTCCCTTCGGAAGATGTTCAGCGTCCGGCGACACCGTAGGAAGCCGGCCCACCCCGCCGGGACGCCCGAGCGTCTGTCCTCTGGGCGCCGACCGTCGCTGTTCCAGGGCCTGGCCGTCATACGATCGGCGGATGCGTCCGAGCCGATCGTTTGTTGACAGCCTCAGCTCTGCCGGAACGGCGGGAACGACGGTTGACGAAGGCGGAAGACTTCAGTCGGCTCTTCACTGCCCAGGAAGCTGACAATCAGTTGGCACAGCCCGGGATGAAAGTGATGCCGCTCGCTGTCAGCTCAGTCAGAGGCTGCCAGGAAGTGCCTGCTCGGCCCAGATCGTCTTGCCGTCAGGGGTATAGCGTGTGCCCCAGGATTGCACGAGCTGCGCGACGATGAACAGGCCCCGTCCCCCTTCGTCGTAGGCGGCAGCGCGGCGCAGATGAGGAGAGGTGTGCCCGGGGTCCGAGACCTCGCTGATGAAGGTACGGTCCCGGATCAGCCGCAGTTGTATGGGCTGTGTGGCATACAGGATGGCGTTGGTGACCAGTTCGCTGACGACCATGTCCGTGGTGAACGCGAGTTCCCGAAGCCCCCACCTGTCCAGTTGCTCGCCCGCCAGGGAGCGGGCGAGTCTCACCGCAGCCGGCCGGGCGGGCAGTTCCCATACGGCAACCTGTTCGGCGTCCAGCAGCCGGGTGCGGGCGAGGAGCATGGTGATGTCGTCCCGGGCCGGTTCTCCGGACTGCAGACTGGCCAGCGTCTGATCACACATTTCTTCGAGTGGTCGGGTCGGGTCGGCCAGGATGTGAGCCAACTGATCAAGACCCGCCTCGATGTCCTGCCCCCGGGACTCCACCAGTCCGTCGGTGTACAGGGCGAGGAGACTGCCGTGGGGCAGGTTGATCTCCGTGGTTTCGAAAGGGAGTCCGCCCAGCCCCAGCGGGGGTCCGGGGGGCAGGTCGGGAAAGTCGACCTCACCCGTAGCGGCATCCACGACCGCCGGCGGCGGATGGCCCGCGCGGGCCAGGCTGCAACAGCCGCTGACCGGGTCGTAGATCGCGTAGAGGCAGGTCGCTCCGACCGCGTCGTCGAAGACCTCCTGGTCCGGCCCGAACTGAGTGCCGGCCGTTTTACTGCTCCACCCGCCCGTGGCGCTGCCCCCGCGCATACCCGCGGACGCCGACACCGCTCGGTCGGCACCCCAGTCAACGCCCTCCGTAGTTTGCCCGACCAGGTCGTCCAGACGGCCGAGCAGCTCGCCGGGGGCCAGGTCCAGACGGGCGAGAGCGCGCACCGTGGTCCGCAAGCGCCCCATCGTGGCCGCGGCACGCAGGCCATGCCCGGCGACGTCGCCCACGACCAGCCCGACCCTGGTACCGGACAGAGGGATCACATCGAACCAGTCGCCACCTACGCCCGCCTGACTCTCCGCCGGCAGATAACGGCAGGCCACCTCCATCGCCGTCAAAGCGGGCAAACGGCGTGGCAGCAACGTGCGCTGAAGCGTCACCGCTGCCCTGTGCTCCCGGGTGTAGCGACGGGCGTTGTCGAGGCAAGCCGCAGAATGCGCGACCAACTCTTCACCCAAGGTTCGCTCATCGACGTCGAAGGGGTTGACTGTGCGCCCACGCAGGAAGGTGACCAGGCCCAGCATGGCGCCGCGGGCGCGCAGGGGCACCACCAGTCTGGACATCGCCGCATCACGTCCTGAGCCTGACAGTCGCCTGCCGGTCTCTGCGTCACCGCGCTCCAGCACTGGCTCACCCGTCGCGAGGCAGACAGCCTGCGCCGACCCGGGGTCGTACCACACACGCTCAGTGAAGGCCCCGTCGGAAAGACGGTCGTCCTCACGCGGCCCGTCATGACTGACGGCAAGAGCGCGTCTGGCCACGCGTACGAGCGGCTGACGCGCGCTCCCAGCGGTGGGCTCCTCGCCATCGAGGACGGCCGGGACCAGATCCACCATGATCCCGTCAGCGAAGCTCGGCACGGCCACCTCCGCGAGCTGCCCGGCGGTGCCCTCGACCGTGAGCGTCGTACCGATACGCCGGCCGGCCAACGCCATCAAAGCCAAGCGCTGCTGCGCTCGGTAGCGGTCGGTGATGTCGACGCCGTCCTCGCATACGCCGAGGATGTTGCCGCGCCCGTCCATCAATCGGTAGTACGAGCACGACCAGACGAGGTCCTCTTTGGGTTCCGTGGGTGGCTGACCCCGAACGTGCAGGTCAATGGCGGGCTCTCCGGTTTCCAGGACACGCCTCATGACCTCCCGCAGCGTCGACCCGTACCCCTGTGTCAGCACCTCACCCGGGCCGTAGAGGTCCTCGGAGGTCTTGCCGAGATACTCCGAGAGCGGCGCCCCGACCTCGTCATCGGACCCCGCGTTCGCCCAGATCAGCCTCAGCTCACGGTCGTAGATCGCCAGACCGATCGGGGACTGGGTAGCCAGGCCCTGCAGCATCGCCTGGCGGGTCTCCCATTCCACCTCGTCCTGACGATCGGCAGCGGCCAGCACCCACACGGGCTCTGCCCCACCCTGATCGACCCGGCACACGCTGACTGCCACTTCCACGGTGTGGCCGTCCCGGTGCCGTGCGGAGACCACCTCCCCGAAGGCACTGCCTTCCCGGCCCGCGAAAGCCGCCCGCAGGCCGGCCGGAACCGACTTCGGAGCGGCGAGCAGGTCATCACCCCTGCCCCCGATCACCTCGTCCGGTGCATAGCCGAGCAGCCGCTGGGCTGCCGGGCTCCACCCGATCACCAAGCCACGGCCATCCAGGATCGCTGTGGCCGCCCTGGTCAGAACGAGGGGCCCACAGAGATCGGAAGCGCTGTCCGTCCTCTGATCCATCATGCACTCAGCCTGGTTCCCTTAGCTTCCACGATCCGCCTCCGGCAAGTCCGGCACAACCTGAACAGCAGCCATGAAGGGCAGGCACCGTGGGCCGCCAGGTCGCCGCCCACGAGACCGGCCCGCTTTCGGCTTCCCAGGCTTGTACTCCTGATCGACGGGGCACCCACCAGTGCGTCGGGGCCGGGGACCTCATGGGCGGCTGGATCCGCGACGACAGGGGCACCTGCTGGTCCGCGCCCTGACACCGCACGGCGCGCTTCCGCCATGCTGTCAGCCGAGGCAGGTTCCGGCATGGGTCGCCGCCATCGGCGGACAGGTCTCAAGCATCTCTTCCGTCGCGCCCGGATCTACCAAGGTGCCTTTGCCGGGCCGGCAGGAACGCGCCGCCCGGCCCCACCTGGTCAGGGCGCAATTCTGCCTGGTCACGGACCTACGCCCCACACCTACGCGGCTACGCACATGCGCGCCCGGGTTCCAGGTGGCGGGGTCCAGCCTCAAGGTTCACCGCACCCCCACCAAGTGCCCGCGAGAGGCCGGCACCAGCGTCGGGATTCACTTGTCTGCAAAGCTGGCCAAAACTTCTGCCCCCTCTGCATACTCGGCTGACCAAGCAACATCCGAGGCTGAGTGCCGACTCGCCCGACCCACTCCGGAACATACGCGGCGGCTGTCTCGGATTGCCCTGACCGGTGCTCGCAGATCCAGGAGGTGGTGCGCGAAGAGGGACCTGCGGCAAGGGCCGATGTCTTCGGTGACGCAGGCGAACGACAACAGGTGCCGATGGCGTCGCGCTGTACTCAGCGATGACGGGCTCGCTTCCCAGGGCCTTCGGCAGCGACGGAGACAGCTCACGGCGTTACGGAACGGGATCGGTGCCTCAGGCAATCGGCCTGCGACTCGATGCACGGGCTGCTCAGCGCAGTGCTCAACGTCGACAGGCCTGACCTCACAGCGGCCGTGACGCCATATCAGGATCCCCTGAGGGGCAACGGGCGACCTCGCGTGCATGTACGGGCCCAACACCCGGCGCGTTCGAATCTGACACCTCCTAGGAAGTGCCGATGGAGACAGCACAGTGCCCCGCATGCGGGGCAGAAGGCGGCTCGGCATCACTTGTCTGCCAGTGCGCATCTCGCAGGTCACAAGAGGCCTTGGCAACGGCGATGGAAGCCATGCGACTGCTGCGTATGCGAGAGGGCCTCGCACCCGACACCACGGAGACACCGCCCGCCGGTGAGGGCTTGGCAGAGTCTGAGGAATCCGCCCCGTGCCGGGCCGACGAACAATCGGCCGGCCCTGACCCCGCCCCGTCCGGGACCTGCGAAGCGCAGCCCGAATCCGAGGCCGCCGCATCCGCGACGGACGAACCACTCACTCGGCCGGATACCACCCCGCTGACTGATGAGCAGCCGGCTCATGAGCAGCTGACTCCAACGCTGCCGCACCTGGGGTTGAGTCACGCCGATCAGGAAGTCTCCCTCCACCGCGCAACCCGATCAGTACAGCAGCGGGTGCTGCTTTCGGTCACAGCCGGGTTCGTGCTCATCGGCCTGGCAGCGGTCGCGTTCACAACCGGCGCGTTCACGGGCCGTGACGACGCAGTGCCCGGGGGCAGCGTCCGCCAGGAAGACCGGGTACTCCCCCCGGACGGCAGCGTACTCGTGCCCAGCTCCGCTGCTTCCTCCCCTCCCCTCGCGCCCGGCAACTCACTGCCGCCCGTACTGCGACCTACGGATCCGGCCACCGAGACCCCCGGTTCCGCAAGACCGCACACACAAACGACGACACCGGCACCAGTGCACTTCACCGCAACACCGCCCAGCCCGATCATTCCCACCCAAGTTGTGAACCCCTTCCCCACGCGCAGCGAGACGCCACGACCGTCACCCACCGACGCGCCCCTGCCGCCCTCCCCCACACACGCGGAGTCTCCTTCTCCCTCACCGCCACCCCCGGGCCCTTCACCCGACGGCGAAGGAACAACCCCGCCGGCGCCCTGACATGGGCGACCTCGGATCACGGATGACCAGGAGAGGGGCCCCGCCTCACGGCATCAGCAAGCACCCAGGTCCGCCCAAGCGCCGTACGCATAAGTGCTTCCGGGCTCGTTGCCTCGTGTCCACCACTTGGACTGCCAAACGCGGCCGTTGTGGGAGACGGTCAGGCCCTTGTGTTCGTACGCTGTCCCGCGGTTCCAGGGCGGCGCGGTACACGTTGCCCCGTGGTCGGGTGTCAAGGGTATCGGCGACACGGGACTGGGCGGTGTGGAAGAGACAGAAGAGCCGTCGTCCTCTGCGGTGACCCGGTACATGACCGTGTCATGCTCTGCCACCTCTGCGGTCAGGGAGCCCGTGGTGGTGGTCCTCTTGCCGGACCAGAGGTCTTGGACGGAATATGTGGCAGCTGATCCCAGGCCGACGGCGCCGGCTGTGGTGGAGATTGTCGCCGTGCCCTTTCCCTCGTTCGTGAGCGTAACGGCGTAGGAGCCGTCGGCGAGTTCCTTGGACATGACCACGAGGCCGTTGTCGTTCCCGGACACGACCGTGCCCTGCTTGCCGAGCTTGTCCTGGTCGACCGCGATGACGTCCCGGTTGCGGAGGATCTTCAGGGTTTCGGGGGTCGCCTTGGTCAGGTCTGTGCCGGCCAGGAGCGGGGCTGCCATCATGGACCAGAGGCTGAAGTGCGTCCGTGATTCTGCTTCGTCGAGTCGGCCGTTGCCGATGTCGAGCATGTCAGGGTCGTTCCACCCCTGGGGCCCGTAGCCCTTTAGTTTCCGGTTGATTTGAGCGATCTCGATCATCTTTTTCCAGCTGTGCTTGTCTCCCTTGTTCACGATGTCATGGGTGGTTCGCCAGGAGTTGGCGACTTCCGGGCGCCAGGCGTCGACCGGTCGCTGGGGTTCGACGTGGATGCTGTAGAAGACAGGCCGTTTCACGCCGCCGTTCTTTTCGGCTGCCTCCTCTACAGCTTTGTCAAGGGCAGAGCGCATCTTCCGAAACGCCGACTCCGCCTCGACGCCGTCCTCATCGGCCTTGCACCAGTCGTACTTGAGGTACTCGACCCCCCAGGACACAAAAGTCTGGGCGTCCAGCTCCTCGTAGCCGAGGCTGCCGTTCATGCCCGGGTAGTCGTCCCAGATGTTGGCACAGGTTCGCTTGCCCGGTGTGGCGTAGAGGCCCAGCTTGAGGCCTCTTGCTCTGACGTAGTCGGCTACCGGCTTGATGCCCTGGGGGAACCGTCCGGGATCGGCCTGAAGGCGATTGTTCTCGTCCCGTTTCTCGGCCTGCCAACAGTCGTCTATGTTGACGTACTTGTAGCCGAGCTTGTCCAAGCCATGTTCCTTGATGGCGTCCGCCGCTGCCTTGATCTTGCCCTCATTGATGTCGCACCGGAACACGTTCCACGTATTCCATCCCATCTGCGGGGTACTACCGAGCTCATCCTCCGCATCCGGGGTCGATCGGTCGGCAGGCGGGGATGCTTCCTGCTCAGCCACGGCGATGGCCGCCGCGGAGGAGGCGAGGACGCCGACGGCGATACTGAGGCAGGTCAGCCGTGATCGCATGGCGGGACGTGGTGATCGTCTGGCGTGCTTCATGTTGCGCTCCGTACGTCGATGCCACCTCCACTGCCTCGTGGCGCGCCCGGTGGTGGCGTTTCAAGCAAGGAAGTTCGGCACGCTGGTCACGCCGTCCCGGCGACGAGCAACGAGCCGATCATTAGCAAACAGAATCCAACGGATGGGCTGGGGAGCTATGGCACCGCTCGGCGTGCGGTGACGTCAAGAGCAGCGCGACGCAACTGCGGGAGTTGATAGCGCGATGACAAAGAAGCGTTCCGCCATGATTCTTCTGATGAGTGAGACGGTCGATGCCCCCGGACCGTGCATGCGGGTACGGACCGCATGGCCGATGCGGCCGGTCGTATCAGCCGCGCTCCCGGGGGGCTCTTCGAACGACCTGGGACGCGATCGCATCATGATCACCCGCACGTCCCCCATGCCGCTGCTCACACCGCGATTGGTGCCGGCAGTACGTCGCTCTGCGATCCAAGGGTTGGTACAGCGCACAGGTGGACGCAAATGTATGGCCCAAAATATTGCGTGAACCATCCAGTAACAAAGAGTCTCGGTTACGACGCCGTACCGCGCTTGACCATGCGGGGCAATTTCGCCTACGCGGACCGATGTGCGGTCGGGGGGAGGGATGCAAGGAGGCGGGATGCTGCGGGATGGAGACCGAAGGGTCATAGGGGGATATGTGCTTGAGGGCCGTCTTGGCATGGGGGGCATGGGTACGGTCTACCTGGGGCGTTCACCATCTGGCAGGCAGGTCGCCGTGAAAGTCATTCACCAGCAGTTCGTCGGTGATCCCAAGTTCACGGCTCGCTTTCGTCAGGAGGTCGCGGCCGCGCGGCGGGTGAGTGGGGCGTTCACGGCTCCCGTGGTCGACGCCGATCCCGATGCGGTTCCGCCTTGGATGGCAACGCAGTACGTCGACGCCGAAACGCTGGGTGAACGTGTTCGGCGACAGGGGCCGCTGTGCGGGGAGGCGCTGATCGAGCTCGCCATCGGACTGGCCGAGGCGTTGCGCGACATCCACCGGGTAGGCATGGTTCACCGCGACCTCAAACCCGCGAACGTCCTGATCGGCAAGAACGGACCCCTTGTCATCGACTTCGGCATCGCACGGGCCCTCGAAGGCAGCGAATTGCTGACACAGACCGGGCAGCTCGTGGGCACGCCACCGTTCATGGCGCCCGAGCAATTCCTCGCCCCTCGTGAGGTTGGCCCGGCCGCTGACATTTTCGCTCTCGCCTCGGTGCTGCTCTTCGCCGCAACAGGCCGTGGCCCGTTCGACGCCGAAAGCCCGCACATCGTGGCGTACCAGGTTGTGCACGTGGAGCCGAATCTGGAAGGGCTCGGGGAGGGGCTCCATGGCATCGTCACCCGTTGTCTGAGCAAGGATCCCGAGAGGCGCCCAAGTCCGGCCGAACTGCTGGCGCTGCTGAGCCAGTTGCGAGCGGGGAGTGGAGCGATCCGTGATCCTTCGTCCGCCGAGCAAACGCCCCCGAAGGGCACCCCTCCCCGTGTGTTGCCGAACGCAACCGGACGCAGACGCCGACGCCGACGCACAATCCCGCTCGTCGCGGTCGCTGTCGCGGTCGTGTGTACTGCCACGCCACTGACGGTGCTCAACCTGGCCGGCGAAAACAGGGCCGCCCACTCGTCGAAGGCCCCAGGCTGGAGGCCCTGGCAGACCACCTTGCAGGGCTACGGCTACCTGGGCCAACCAGAGTGCCACGACCTCGACGGAGCCTTGTACTGCGGGGGCGGGGGTATCCCGCTCGCCCGACTGAGCAGGGCTGATGGAAGGATGGAGTGGAGGCACGAGGGTGACACTCCGATGGCAGTAGACATCCTCGGCGCGGCCGGTGGGTTGCTTTTCTCTCAACGGGAAGAGAGCAACCCTTCCTTGGAGGCATCCCTCGAGGAGTACTCAGTCACCGGCATCGAGGCCCTCGACTCGGACAGCGGGAAGCTTCGCTGGAAGAAGAAGGCGATCTGGGGAAGGCAAGCGTTCTTCTTCGGTGGGTCCACGGTGCTTGACGCCGACCTGGACGGTGGGGTGCGGGCCTACGACTCCCGCAGCGGCCGACAGTTGTGGAAGAAGAAGATCGCTGACGGCTGCGACTACACGGGTACGAGGGATGCCGTGTACGCACTGTGCTCCGACGGACTGTATGGAAAGGGGCGCCACGACACCCTGGTGATCGCGCTCTCCCCGGACGAGGGCCATACCCTGTGGACCGCACGGCACAACGGATTGACTCTGAGCCTCGCCGACCATTCGAACGGTGTCATGCACTTCGTCGAAGCGAAGCCCGCGGAGGACCTGTCACTGAGTGTGGTTGCCCTCGTCGAGTTCGATGTCCCCACGCGGAAGTTCACGCGGCACCCATTGGCGAAACCACTGTCCACGCTGAAGGTGGTCCTGAGTGACGGGACACTGTATGCGGTGGACGAGGCCACCGGCTCGGTTCACGCCATTGCCATGGCGACGGGCCGGGCGCGATGGAGCACCGGCACGTCCACCGATGGCCTCTCTGCGCCCGCGGTTGGAGACGACGCGCTGTACCTGGCCACCGCGACCGGTCGCGTAGTCGCGCTCGACCGCTCCAGCGGACGCGAGATGTGGGCCTCACCGGCACGCGCCGGCCTCCCTGACACAGAGGCCAACACGGGCGCGCCGGCGCCTCCCGTACTCATCGACGAAACGCTCGTCGCGACCAGCGCCGGCGGCAAGGTCTTCAGCTTCGACGTCAACCATCCGCCGAAGACGACCTGACCTCATGTGTCGGCTTCTGTGAGGGCATACGGTGAGAGCATCGACTAGCGGTTCTGGTGTCCGGTCAGATGCCCGAGTCGCCTCAGCGCGCGATGAGCTGCTGGACCAACCCGCTCCGCATCGGCCTGGTTGCCGCCTTTTGGCGTGCAGGTACACGGCAGCATATCCCGCGGCGTCGCGCCGCCATTACGACCTGCTGCTGCGCTTCGTGGCCCGGCTCTTGCGTTCTGGCCCCCCGGCCCTCGATGCTGAGGCGACGGCGAGTCATCTCCTTCCCCGGCCTCAGTAGGCCACCGGTTTCTCCATCACCCAAGTCTGGTAGTGAGAAGCGCGATAGCTCATCCTTTGCAGAACCAGGTCTCCCGTGTTGCGCCGTCGTTCACCCAGGACCAGCGAACGGCTCCGGGATTGTATGAAGTAGGCATCGCCCTGTTGGGGCAGCTTCCACTGCTGCGCCATGGAATTCCCGCACTTCCTTTGCACGACGGTTCTTCGCACTCCATGAGCTTGGAGGCACTTCCCTGACTGCACGGATCTGATCCTGAAGTATCCGTTCCTCCGGCCTTCGAAGAGCCACTGCTGATTTGGACCGGCGTGACGCGGGTAACTGATGACCCTCGCACCCGCCTTGGTCGAGGCATCCTCGATGTCCGCCGCGAATCCGCTGCGGTTGTTCAGTATCAGGTAGTGCTGACCGCGCTGGAACTGGCTGCTGGCCCCAGTTGTTCTGCTGCTCGGCAGGGCGATCAGCTTGCGAGGCTGCCTTTCCTGCGGAGATCGTGTGGAAGCGTATTGCACGGCCCAGCTGCGAGAGTTGGCCGTCGCGAAGACGTGCGTACACGGTGAGTTCGTACTCGGTACCTGGCCGGAGGTGGAGGGCTCGTCCAGAGGTCCCGCGCAGATCTTCGGCTACGACGGCACCGTCGATCAGGATGTCGTAGCCAGTCGCTCCGTCGATCCTGCTCCAACTGACGAATGCGGAATCCCGGGTCACCCGCGTGACGGTGACGGGCCAGTCCTCTGATTCCTGCGCCTGCGTCGACCGCGCGGTGGCCGTTTCTGTCGCCGATCCTGTGGCTGCAAGTCCCCCCAGTGCGGTACCGGCCGCGAGTACGCCCGCCAGCAAGCCCCGCTTCCAACCAAGACCGCTTCTCGACTTTGCCCTGGTCATGATTACTCCCGTGTTCGTGGACAGCGGGGCAGTTCCGGGACGGGTGCCCTGCGGTCCGTTGCGTTTGTCCTGCCGTTCGAGAGTCGGCAGAGAACCGGGCATCTTGGCTCGTCACGTGGCTGTTACACAGCCACGAAGAATCGCGGACCTTGCACCAACGACGCGGCCCATCGCCCGCACACCAAGGGCTGCACATCAAGAGTCCGTCGCCGCGGCCGAGGGAAAGGGTCGGCATGGAGCGGACAGGGCCGAGAACGTGCCGGCCGGGGCGACCTGGCCCGCCCTTGGCCACGCACGCTTGCACATCCTCGCTGGAGCGGGACTCACGATTTCGTCGAGCGGACCACACTCAGCGCGTCGGCTTTAGCATCTCTGCACACTTTCCGCTCCATTCACGGGATGGCCTGGCGTGAGCATCCTCTTTAAGCGCTGCCAGGCGTGACCGGCCGCTGCGTAGTCACGGCCGAACCGAAGAACAACGGACAAGTGGGCCGGCGCCGAGCTCCATGGCGTCGGCCGCAGCAACCGCACCCGAGGAGCGCACGATTCAAGCTGCCTCACTCCACGTCCATCAGGAGGAACGATGTCAACGGACGACGTCGCCCCGCGGGTTGGCACGCACTGGATCGTCGTAGACCGACGCCGTCGACCACCGTGCTGAGCGGCCTCGTTCTTGGCACCGCGCCGCGACCACACCGGCATGCTCGCCTCCGCAGTGTCCTGCCTCGTCGAGAAGGAGAACGGAATGAAGCACAGCGCACGCCCCACTCGGCTCAGAGCCGCACAGATGGCCATCCTCGTCACCGCTTCGCTGGCCGTTCCCATCCACGTGTTCGGCGCTGATGCCGACCCACCCACATCTCCTGCGGTGCTGGAGAAACTGAAGCACACCTCACCTCAGGCCGGGCTGGAGCTGTACCAAGGGGAGCTTCCCGGTGGCTCGGCGGCAGACTTCTACACGATCACGATGAAGAGGCAGCAGGCCGGATCGGGAGTCGGCGGCGACGCAGACGACCGCCTGGCCGGGGGACAGCTTCTCACCGAGGGCGAAGCGCAGGAACTGCAGGACAAGCTCCGTAAGGCTGGTTTCACCCCCCGGGCCGAGCGCATCGAATGGCCGACAGGGGCCGACCGCACCGGGCTGCTCGGCGTCCGGGTCCGCGTGGGCCAATTCAAGGGCGACAGCCCGGCACAGGGCAGGACTCAAGCGGAGGCCCACAGCCGCGCTCTGGCAGCCGCCGGCTTCACGAAGACCGCCGTGGAATGGACTGGCGCGGACGGCACCCCCGGCAGCGGCAAGACTCAGGCGGTCATCGCGATCATCGACCCGGCGAAGTTCAAGGGGTCCCTCAAGGCAAGCTACGGCAAGGCCGTCGCGAGCCAGGAGAGCGTCACGGCGACGGCGAAACAGGACAACGCCCTGCTCGCGATCAACGGTGGCTTCTTCGATGTGAATGTACGGGACAAGAGATTGGGGGGCACGGCCGCAGGCATCACCGCGTACGCGGGCGCCCTGCAAAGCGCGGCCACCAACGGACGCATCGCGGCGATACTGCGCGGCAACGGCTTCACCATCGATTTCAAGCACCTGAGCACCCAGCTGCGCGTGGGCGGTCCGGGCGGAAACCTCGACATCGACGGCATCAATCGCGAACTCGGGAGGATCCAGAACTGCGGTGGAACCGGCGGCGACAAGCCCACAGAACGTCCGCAGCACGATGTCTCCTGCACAGACGCCGATGAAGTGGTCCAGTACACAGGACAGTTCGGCATACCGACGCCGGCCGGTGAAGGTGTGGAGGCCGTGCTGGACGCCGGTCACCGCGTGATCGAGCTGCACGAGAAGCGTGGCCACGACGTACCGGCCGACGGCAGCATCCTTGCCGGAATCGGCACCGGTGCGGACTGGCTGCGCCAGCACGCCCAGAAGGGCACTCAGCTGAAGCTCGAGCACACCATCGTGGACGAGCAAGGCCGACGCGTCGACCTCGGCCCGGATGACGACATCGTCAGCGGCGGACCCGAACTGGTCCAGCAGGGCCAAGTCGCAGTCGACTACGGCGCCGACGGAATCGAGCGCCTCGGCGATCCGGACTTCGCATACGCCTGGGGACTCAAGCGCCACCCCCGGACGCTGATCGGCGTGGACGCTGAAGGCCGCGTTCTGCTCGTGACCGCAAACGGACGCGATCCCGGCAAGAGCGACGGCCTCTCCCTGAACGAGGCCGCGAACCTCATGAAGGGCCTCAATGCCACCAGCGCCATGAACCTCGACGGCGGTGGATCCAGCACCATGGCGCACAACGGCACCATGCTCACCACACCGCCCCCCGGTTCCGGTGAACGCCCGGTCGGCAACGCGCTGCTTCTCACCACATCGGAAAACCAGGTGCCGGGCGGCCCAACCGTGCCATCCGCGCCGGCCGTGCCCTCCGCACCCCCCGCAGAGCCACCCGTGTCGTCCGTTCCCTCGGCACCATCCGTGCCATCCGTAGAGCCACCCGTGTCCCCGGGCAACGTCTCTTCTGATTCCGGAACCACCGGAGATGCAGGTGCCTGCGCGACTCCCACTTGGGACCGCTACTCCGCCTACAAACAAGGTGACACTGTCACTTACGCGGGCAGAACTTGGCGAGCCCAATGGTGGAACCAGAACTCTGAGCCGGGAGGACCCACAAACTGGGCCGGTGTCTGGAAGCCAACTGCACCCACTTGCTGAGTGCCGCCCAGGCCACCAGGCCGACCCAGCAGGCGCCGATCAGCAGGTCAAGCAGGCAGCAGGCCTGACCTGCGGATCGGCGCCTCGCCCCATCAGCGTGCAACGGGGTGAGTGACCCGAACCCTTTTTTGCCACTACCCATGGCCTTGATTGCGTAGGGAGGTAGGTAGACCTACGGATGTTTGTCCGCCTCACTCCCCCGCCACACTTTGATGTATCGCTTCCGCTGTCCCCAGAAGGGCCTCAGGTTCTGATCATGAACATCGCCATGCGCAGTCGTCGCATCAGCGCGGATCATGCCCTGATGCCCACACCACGTCCCACGTCGGCACCTCGCCGGCACGCAGAGCGCCATGGGCACCCCCCTGACGCGAGCAGCGTGCCGGCGGAGTGAGGGGGGTCGGCGTGGGAGGGGGGCGCCGCCGTTGAACCCCCATGTCACGGCGGCAGGAGGCCTGCTCAGGCCTCCGACAGAGGGCCTTCCGGGCTTGAGAGGGATACGAGACCCCCTCGCCCGGAAGGCCCTCGTGACGAGGGGGGCCGGACTGGTACGTGCCGTCGTCGTGCACCGTCCGCTCGCCCTCAGCGCGCCACACGGCTCAGGTCCGTGCGTGGACATCGGGCGTTCCGTCGAAGGAGGAACACCAGTGGCGACGAAGCAGTGCCTCACCTGTGGAGCAGTCCTCGAATTGCAGACCACGCACTTCTGTCCGGCGCTGAGCCCTCATGACGCAGTGCGCGCGGTATTTGAGTCGCTGCAACCGAAGCCGATCACTCGCGATTCCGCGGAAGACCGGGAAGCCACGGTTGCCGGGGCCTGTGAGGAGGAGTCCTCACTTACGAAGCCCACCCGTCCCGAGCCTCCCTCGGCGGTCCACGATGTGCCTGCCACGACTCCAGCCGTGCACGGTCACGACGGTGTTCTCCCACGCACCGGACGTGGGGCTCCCACCGCAGCGTCACCCAGCGGGGTCACCGAGGAGGTGCCCGCCGCGGCGCCAGAAGGTGCGGCGGGCGGCGGCCCGGCTGTGGGCGGTTGCCGCTGTCGGGGCAAGGTGGACCACACGGTCGGGGCGGCAGCCAGTAGGCGAGTGGTGGTTCTGGCCACCCTCGCGCTGGGGGGAGCGCTTGCCCTCATGTTCACTGTCGGCGGGTACTGCGGCGATGGCTCGCCTGACAGGGACAAGCCGGCCAGTCCGGCGCCGACCGAAGCCGCCGTGTCACCGGCGCCGGGAAAGGCCGGTGAGTCCGGTTCGGGAGAGGACGGGCAGGGCGAGCAGCAGCGCGCATCGCGACGTCAGTCCTAGGGAGCGTATTCGGTTGTGATCAATGGGCCGCTCGTGTGAGGTCCTTGATCCAGATCATGGAGGCCCGGAGGTGGAGTCCGGCGAGGTAGCTCCCCGGCGTCTTGTCGTAGCGGGTGGCGATGCCTCGCCATGCCTTCATCTTGTTGATCGCCCGCTCGACGGTGTTCCGTTCCTTGTAAAGCTCGGTGTCGTGACTGACGGGTCTACCGCCTCCACTGCCCTTCTTCTTCCGGTTGGCGGCCTGGTCCCTCTTCTCCGGAATGCCGCCTTGATACGGCGTTTGCGCAGGTAGGCACGGTTGCCGCGAGGCGAGTAAGCCTTGTCTCCGGCGACTGCATCCGGCCGGGTGCGAGGGCGGCCGACGGGCCCGCGCACACGCACCTTCTTCAGGACGGGGATGAACTGTGGGCTGTCCGCTGCCTGGCCCGCGGTCAGGATGAACGCCAGCGGGCGGCACTTGCGGTCGGCGGCGAGGTGGACCTTGCTGGTCTGCCCGCCCCTGGAGCGTCCGAGGAGGGCGGCCTTCAGTCGGAGTCTCCGCCGACGCCGGACGCGTCGTCGTTCTTCCCGTGCGGATCGCTTTCGGTCTCCTGCCCTCTTTGTTCTGCGAGGCCGCCCTCTTTGACCTGGCCTTCTCCTCCTCGGTGGCGGCTTTCTCCAGGGCGGTGACGACGTCCTCGTCGAGGTGCATCCCGGCCGCGTCGTGGTGGGCCGGCACACCACCTCGACGCCGGGAGGCGCACGCGGCCAGGCCGCCGACTGCTCGGCGAAGCGCCCGGCCCACAACTCGATCGGCAGCCGCGTGGCGGCATCCACCAGCAGAGTGCCGTAGACGTCCGCGTACAACGCGACCGCCGACCGATTCACCAGCAACAACCTACGACACTCTCTGCTCACCTACATGCACAGTCCGCCTCTCAAGGCAACTGCGCTGCGGTTCGGAGGCTCTCCACCAGAGACTCCGTCCGATTGATCTTGGAGATGGGATGAGTACAGGAAGAACACTCCGCGGTGCCTTGGTGGGCGCCGCTTTGACGGCAGCGGCCTTGGCAGGGGTGGTGATGGTTTCGCCCAGCCCGCCCGCGGCCGCGGTCATCGGAGGAGACCGGGCCGAAATCAAGAAGTACCCCTGGACGGTTGCCCTGACGTCGGGTGACGTGAAGCGTCCGGACTGCGCGGGCACGCTCGTCGCGCCGCGCAAGGTGCTGACCGCGGCCCACTGCGTAAGTCCGGCCACCGTGCGGGACGTTCGCGTGGTAGGCGGACGGGAGAATTTGAAGAACACCCGCAAGGGCACCGTTCGCAAGGTGACGAAGCTGTGGATCCACCCCAAGGCCAAGAGCGACGGAAGCGGTAGTACGTACGCGCACGACATCGCCGTCCTCACCCTCAACGCCCCCATGTCCTACCGAACGCTGCCTCTCGCCACCCCGGCGCAGCAGAAGCTGTACAAGGAGGGGACGCCCACGAGAGTCCTGGGATGGGGCACCACAACCGGCCGCGAGGGTGACAAGCGCGTGCCGCCGCTGCAGACCGCACTGATACCCAACAGGGGCGACGAGGGATGCATCACGGCGTACGGCACCCGCAGGTACAAGAAGGCCTACACGATGTGCATGGGCTACCCCACGGGCGGAGTCAGCGCATGCAGCGGGGACAGTGGGGGACCAGTCGTGGTGAAGGGGCGGCTCGTCGGCGTCATCAGCGGTGGCGACAGCTGCACCGACGGCCTCTATCCGGGCGTCGCGGTGAAGACCGCCTCCTACTA
The DNA here is from genome assembly GCF_043673425.1 of Streptomyces sp. M41. Taxonomy (NCBI): domain Bacteria; kingdom Bacillati; phylum Actinomycetota; class Actinomycetes; order Kitasatosporales; family Streptomycetaceae; genus Streptomyces; species Streptomyces sp. M41. Next base: position 188,275 of record NZ_JBIMKE010000010.1, read on the forward strand.
CCCGCTCCTCAAGAACTTGATAGCCGGGTAGGGGGTTCCAATGACACGAAAACTAAGGTCCACACTTTGGACGGTCCTGGCATGCTCTATGGCGCTTGTCAGCTGTGGCATCTCCATCCTGCCGACCCACACCGCCCAGGCGATCGTCGGCGGACAGAAATCCAGTACGACCGCCGCTCCATGGACCGTGGCGATCAACCTGTGGCGGCAGACCGACAAGTACCCGCGATCGGGGCAGTTCTGCGGCGGCACGCTGGTCAGTCCGACGAAAGTCGTCACCGCCGCTCACTGCGTCATTGACGAGCACCCCACCGATCTGGGAGTTGTCGCCGGCCGCACGGACCTGCGCCGCCACGACGGCAGCATGGGCAAGGTGACCAAGGTCTGGGTTCATCCGCGATTCGGCAGCCACCTGGAGAACGATGTCGCCGTCCTCACGCTCGGCAAGCCAATGCCATCGCGGTATACCCCGCTGCCCATCGCCACCGCTGCGAATGCGGATCCGTACCGTCCTGGCACGAGCGCACGGGTCTACGGCTGGGGAATGCTGGACAACGACCAGCGCACGGCGAACGTATTGCGATCCGCAAGACTGCGGGTCCTGCCAGACCGAACATGCCAACGGCTCAACCCAGGAGGCGATTTCGATCCTAAGATTCACGTCTGCGCCAACAACCGGGTCACAGGCGACCACTTCTACGAAGGCGACAGCGGCGGTCCGCTTGTCGCCGACGGCAAATTGATCGGGATTGTCAGCTGGCTGTCCCAGAGCACTGCCGCCACGCCCACCGCCGGCGTCTTCACCCGGGTCTCGGCATTTTCCCGCGAAGTCACCAAACAACTCAAGTGATGGATGGGTTGCGACGGGGCGGCCTGTCGGCCGCCCCGATTTTCCGGCTCCAGCATGTCCAGGCTGTCTCCGACGCCAAGGGCGAGATCGTCTTGGACATCAACATCGCCTCCACCTCGGCCCGGGCCCACCAGTACGCTGCCGGGGCACTGAAGGCGCCGCCGGCACCGTACGGCTGTGCACCCGCGCCGACTCACGGCCGCAGTCCGGACACGCCACCCGCAACTCACGGGTACGGGCCGCGATATGGACCACACCACCCGCCGACCACACTCGTTCCACCCGCACCACATCCAGGTGCGGCGACACAGTTCGTACGAGGTCATCACACTCGCCCGAGGTACCGCTGACCGTGACGGTGTGTCACCGGCACACGGAGGCACAGCCCCACTTCACGAAAATCTTGCCAGGGCCACGTGCGGGTGTACGCCGACACGCACGCCCGTCGGTGGTCTGCTGGCCGTGACCGACCTCCTGCCGCCCGGCGAGACGGAGGACCTGATCCGCGCCCGGGTGCGGGACCTGCTGGAGATCTCCCGGCTGGACGCGGGCGCCGAGCAGCCAATCCGCACCCGGGTGCCGCTCGGAGCGGTGGTCGCCGAGGCCGTGGAGACCGATCCGCGCCGCCTCGAACGGATCGTCGCCAACCTGGTGGTCAACGCCCACCGGCACGGCGCTGCGCCGGTCTAGGTTGCCGTCGAGGGGCGCACCGTCGTAGTCCGGGACAGCGGCAGCCGCTTCCCGGAGGACTTGCTGCGGCACGGCCCGCGCCGCTTCGACGCCGGCGCCGCCGAACGCGGCCCCGGCCATGGCCTCGGCCTGGCCATCGCCTTCGGCCAAATTGGCCTGCTCGGCGCCGAACTGCGTCTGGCCAACGCCCCCGACGGTGGAGCCGTGGCAACGGCGCGCCTGCCGGATTGACGTCCGCGCGGCCGAGGCGTTGCTGCAGAAATGCCGCAACCGGTGCGGTCGCTGATACACGCCAGCGCACGCCCCGACACGTTCGCAGGCCACTCTTCGAAATGCAACCAGTGCTTCCGCACTCAGAGGAGAAGACCGATGAACACCTCCGACAACGCCCTCACCGACCAGCCCAGCCGGGCGCAGCGTGGTCTGGCCATGGGGATGCTGGGCGCTGGTGCGCTCACCGCCCTCGCCGCCGTGCTGCTGATCGTCGGCGCGTTCACTACGAACGCGAATGCGGGTGAGAATTGGCAGCCCGCCGGCGCGCTCGGCGCGATCGCGCTGTTCCTGAGCGGGACGCTCCTCGCTGTCGGCGCGCTGGGCCGCTCGATCCTGCGGGCCCGTAACCGGTAGCCGCCCGGACCGCCGCCACAACTGGGGCGCACCTTCGACAACAACGACGGCGTCGAGGGCACCTGTCCTTCGTCATGGAGGGCAAGAAGCAGACCGGCGCCAACGGCAGAGCGTTCTCATGACCGAGACCGACTACATCACTGCGACCGGCAAGGCACTCAGTGAGCTTCTTCAGCTTGGTCTCGCAAGGGTGGTGAGGTTCTCAAGGTTGACACCTGTCCAACCTCGATCAGCAGGCCGCTCACGCCCACCGGTGCGCGCCCGGCCATCACCCGATCGGTGGGCAAGTTGAAGAAGCTCTGTCTGCGCACTGACGGACTGTGAAGGGATCTCCAGTATGTGGAGCAAACGAATAGCCTCTACCGTGGCGCTGGGAGTAGCGGCGGCCGCGGTCCCGCTGGCCGCTCTGGCGGGGGCGGCCGCGCCTGGCGACGCGGCGCTGTCGAGGTACTTCGATCAGAGACTCGACTGGCAGTCCTGTGGTGACGGCGGGCCCGCCGAGTGCGCCGACGTCGAAGTACCTCTCGACTACAGTCGGCCGGACGGGAAGACGATCAGGATCGCAGTATCGCGGATCAAGGCGAGTGAACCGTCCGAACGCCATGGCGTCCTTCTCATGAATCCGGGCGGCCCGGGCGGCGAGGGACTCACCCTGCCGGCGATGATACTGAAGGAAAAGATCATTCCGGATTCCGTCAGCCGCCGCTTCGACCTGATCGGCTTCGATCCGCGAGGCGTGGGCCGGAGCGCTCCTGTCAACTGCGGCCTGACAGACCAGGAACTGTCCCTCAGCGGCCCTGCCTACCGACCCGAGACGTTCGAGAACGATGTATCACAGGCTCGGGCCATCGCGGAGAAATGCCAGGGCAAGAACAGCGGGGTCCTGGAGCACATCACCACCCGGAACGTAGCCCGCGACATGGATGTCATCCGCGGGGCACTGGGCGAGAAGAAGATCTCCTACCTCGGCATTTCCTACGGAACCTATCTCGGAGCAGTATTCACCCAGATGTTCACCGAACGGGCCGACCGCTTCGTCCTGGACAGCGCGGTGGACCCCGGACGCGTCTGGCGGGGCTACTCAACTTGATTGGGTGATGTCGGGTGGCGTGGGCCATCGGTTACCTGCGCCGGTGACCGCCGACCCACATGGGCCGGCCCTCGGTGTGCATACTGTGACCGGCAGAGGGGCCGTCGTCCGACCGAACGGCGATGGGTGGGGCCGATAGGCCACGGGCCGGGCCGGACGATCAAGGAGACCAGTGATGGATGCCGAGGAATGCTGGCGCCGCTACGGGCTTCGCCCCGTCGACGCGGCCCTCGACGAGATCCGTACACTCCTCCGGGAGCACACGGCGCGTGAGCGACGCTCCCAGGGCGAGGGCGACACCGAGCTGATGAGGCTCTGCTGCTTCCATCTGTTCAACAGCGGCGACCTCGACGACGTGCTCCTGATCTGGAGTGCGAAGCAAGCCAGCTTCGACGCAGCGTGCTCGATCGACATCGAATTCCTGCTTGGGCACGGGCTCGACGCGACGAAGGCCCACCTCTCGGCCAACCGTGCACCTGCTGCGACGGCGGCACTGGATCGACTGCGCGAGCTCGAGGCGGACGGTGAATTCGAGGGCTTCTCAGTGGAGGAGCGCTCCGCCTCCTACGACCGGTACTACGGCGACTGACGAACCTGCAGCGCCGGTCAGGTCCGTGATGAGGCCGGTGCCCGCAAGGCAGCTGTCGACGAAATCCGGGCGGTACTGAATCTGCTTGAGCCTGCGCTTCACGGCCCTGGTGATCTGGCCCAGGTCGGCTGCGGCGAGGTTGCCAATGTCGCGTTTGACCAGCGACCAGATGCCCTCCTGCGGATTCAGGTCCGGCGCGTAGGTGGGGAGTTGGAACACGGTGATCCAGGCGGCATTCGCGGCGATGAACTCCCGCATCCCGGCGGTCAGGTGGAGGCGGACGTTGTCCCAGACCAGCACGATCGGTCCACCGAGCTGGATGCGGGCACGCACCAAGAGGTCGCGGAGGTCCCGCCAGCCGAAGCCCTTCGGCTCCCCCTTACGCCAAGCGTTCCACGGCCTGCAGCCGGATCCGCTCCCGCGCGGCTCTCTCGGCGTCGGTCAGCCCGCCGCCCTGCGCGTACCTCACAGCCCCACAGCTACCGCAGCCGACAGGCCGGCGTCAGGCAAACATCCCCGACATCACCCAATCAAGTTCAGTACTCCCAGGACAGGGCGCAGGACACGGACAGGGCCTTCATCCGGTGGACGCAATGGACCGCGCAGCGGCACGCCACCTACGGGCTGGGAGACACCCCCGACAAGGTCCGCGACACGTTCTGGGCCCTCTTCAACAGGCCCGCCCCGAATCCGGTCCATGATTTCGTCTCCGGCTTCCCCACCGTGTTCTACGACGTCGACAACGCCGCCAGGACGATCGCCGGACTCAATACGACGGCCGACCCCGCCAAGGCTCCCGCCGCCGAGGCCCACGGGAAACCGGCTGCCGAACCGTTCGCAGAGTCCGGCGCGACCGACAACTTCCACTCCGCCTACTGGAGTGTGACGTGTGCCGACAGCGATTCCTGGCCGCGAAACCCCGAGCAGTACCGCCGCGACGCGGCCGAGGACAAGCAGAACAATCCGCTGTCCGCGGGCTCCGCGTCCAACATCAACGCCTGCGCGTTCTGGCCGAAGGCCACCGAGCCCACGACCATCGTGGACAATACGGCCGGTGCGCTGATCGTGAATAACGAATGGGACTCCCAGACCCCTCTGGTCGGGGCTACCGGCCTCCACAAGGCCATGAAGGGCTCCAGGATGGTCACGGTCCATCACGGTGTGGGACACGGTGTCTACGGAACCAGCCCCTGCGCGGACGACGCCGTCAACACCTACCTCGCCACAGGCCGACTCCCGGAGAAGAACCTCACCTGCCACAGCAACGGCTGACCGGCTGTCGGCGTACACATGAACGTGGCTCTGACAAGAGTTTCGTAGCCGTTGATCGCTTTACGGGACGGCACGCACCCCGGCGGTCACCGTGCCTGGGAGAGGAAACACTTGCACCTCTCAAGCAACGGCATTGCGACAACGGGATCAAATGGAGGGGTGCGACACGAGGTGGCACTGAACAAATGGCCTATTTCAGAAGGGAGTTGACATCGCCCAGGCCAGTGTCCATGGCCTGTCCTCTGCGTCCACATGCGTCGCTGGTAACGGCAGGGTATGAAGCTGGACGACCACGCTCAAGAGCGTCCCGGCCATCGGGGGGCAACAAGCTAAGAGGGAAGACTGGACGGGTGAGCAAATGCGAACCTCCAGCAATGCCTCGTGATTGATCGGCTGCGCGATGGTGATGCAAGTGGCAGCTCAGGACCCGGCGTGGAAGCACGTCAGGTGACCCTCGTGGCCTCGCTGGCGAGGCCAGGACACCACCGGTCCCGGGGTAGAGGAGGCGCACCCACCCCAGTCGCATCTTGTCAGTACGGAATGTGGAAACCCCGTCGGGGTCCGGGAGATCCCGGTTGTCCGACCGCGAGGAAGGATCAACTCCCCGGCGGGAACAGGATGGCCCAAGAAGCGAAGGCCGATAGGCCGAAAGGCCAGGGAAAAGCGGACGGCTCCCGCCTCCGTATAACCCGTCGGATACGGGTCCGAGTGGCCCGGCCCGAAAGGGCGCCCACGTGGGCCAGGTGAGCCTTTGAAGAGATCTGGTGACGGAACCAGAACGAAGGGCAAGTTGGACGCAGGGAGCGGCTGATGGCGCGATGGGTAAGCGAGCCGCGCTGTTCTTCCCGTGCGAACGGACCAGAGGATGTGCGAATCGACTGGCACAGCATCGACTGGGCCGAGTGCGAGGATCAGGTACGGCGACTGAGACGAAGAATCTTCAAGGCGACGCAGGAAGGCGACCTGAAGAAGGTGGGGCCTTGACCCTTGATTCTGGACACACGAGACACTGGATCCTGAGGATCTGAGCCTCGATCCACCGCGTGAATTCTGATCTTCGATCTTGGGCGGGGTTTCGGTGTCTTCTTCGTGCGCGGACAGCGGTGATCGCCGGGTGGCCGTCCGGTGCGGGGGCTCCAAGGTCTTTCGGGTCGTGGGCCAACCGGGCGGTCATGCGGGTCAGGTGACCATGCGCTGTCCGGTAGCCGTCCACACGTCGGCGAAGTCGGCTTCCCAGCGCCAGCGTTGCGGCAGGTGCAGGGTGAGGCGGCGGGCGCCGGTGGCGATCCGGGCGGGGATGTTGATCAGGTGGCGGCGGATGGTGCCAGTCCGCGCTTTGGCGTGGAAGGTGGAGGCGAGGTGGCCGGCGGCCCGGGTCAGGTTGTAGGCCGTGGCTGCGAGGGTGAGCCAGGCGGCGTTCGCGGTGAACATTCCCGAGGGCAGGTGGCCGAGCGCGGAGTCCTCCAGGTCGGCGAGGACCTGTTCCACCACGGCGTGTTCACGGTGCATCGGCTCGGCGTGGACGAGGGTGAAGCGGCTGTCGGTGAAGATGACGTGGTGGCGCCAGACGCCGAACAGCTCGGCCTGGCCTTCGGGGACGCTCTTGGGGTTGAGGCGTTTCACACGCCGCACAATGAGCCGGGCCGTGGTGTGGAACTGCTCCTTCTTGCTGGTGAATGCGGTGCAGGGGATCTCAGCGATCTCCGCGTCGGAGACCCAGCGTTCCCCCTCGTCGTCCCAGACGGCGTCGGTGTACTCGATCGGCGTCCAGGCGTCCTCGGCGATGTCCACGATGGCCTCGCGGACCGTCTTCTTGACCGCGACCGCTAGGGAGAAGAGGACGCTGGCCGTGCGACAGGCGTCGACGACCTTGTGGAAGAAGTACGCGGAGTCGGCGCGGACGATGATCTGCGCAGTGATGCCCATCGCCCTCACCGTGGCCAGGGCCTCGCGCAGCAGACTCGTCGCTCCCTTGCCGGAGCCTGCCGAGCACAAGGCGCCTGCCCGGGACTACGAGACGCTGCCCGCCAGCAGCGAGACGTACATCTACTTCTCGGCGAGCATGCTCATGACCCGGCGTCCGGCCCGCACCGCCGCCATGGGCCAGACGGTCAGGACGCCGCGTCAGGAGCAGACGCTCGCGGCATGAACCGGCCCGACGGCGCGAGGGTCAGCCAGTCCCGCTCGACCAGCCGCTTCGCCTTCGACCGCGCCCCCTCCATCTTCGCCGGCACCACCCCCAGCCCGAGCCGGGCCGTCAACTCCTTCGCCATCAGCCCCGCCCCGCCAACGGTGAGTTCGGCCTCCAGCATTTCCACGATTCGCCGGCAGTCCGGCGCGAGCGCCTCCGCCGCCGCGCCTTCCCGACCGCGGCACGACCGACCCGACAGCCGGCGCCCCGCCCTTCGCCTCCGGTGCCCTTTGACGCCGTGTCCCACGGATCCACAACAGGCTCCTCGACCACCGCCCCGGGAGCGGCCAGAGCCTCAGCCACCTCACCCCGAGCGATCACCCGCCGTTCCAGCACTGCCTCGGCCTCACCGAGCCCCGACACAACCCCGTCCGCTTCCGCCCGGACCTCATCCACCCGCACCCGGGCAGCGGTCTCACACTCCTCCAACAAACCCATCACCGAAGCCACCGGGCGCCAGGCGCCTCCTTGCCATCCCCCGACGAACAGAACGGCCCAAGCCCCCGGCTACACCGAAAACCATGCCTGACCAGCGGAAACTCAAAGCCCACACCCGAAAAGACAACGGCTCTCCAGGCGTCGGCAGGGATATGCGCGGGGACGTTGGGGCTCACGGTCGATCTCAGCGATGCGGAGAAGAACCTTTGAGCCCCAACAGCATCATCATCGTGTCGGTCACCGGCTCATCTCATCGGTGCCGGAGAATTCGCCTCGGGGACGAGGACACGCGGGCGCCCCCCGCCGTCGGCCGGGACGGCCCACACGTCATTGATGCCGTCGCTGCGTTGCTTCCCGTAGAGGAGCGTTCTGTCGTCCAGCCACGCAGCCTGGTCGTCGACACTGCTCGTCTCAGCCGAGTGAGTCACCCGCATGCTGCGCAGATCGAGAACGGACAGCCGCCAACCCTTCGCAGGATCTTCGTCGATCGCCTGCTTGAAGGCCAATCGGGTGCCGTCAGGCGAGAGCGAGGGGCACTCGACGTTCTCGGTGAGAGTGCGCACGGTACGGGCCGCCAAATCGCCCTCGACGAGGTAGCGGGCGTTCTTGGTGGACATGGTGGCGTAGAAGCGGTTGTCGTCGTCGGCGAAGGTGACGCCCCAGAAATTGATGTCGGCTGCCCTGTACGGCTTTCCTTCCCGGAACACCTTGAACACTTCGAGCGAGCGGACGAGTTCGCCGGTGGTCGTGTCGAGGATGCCGGTCTGGGTGGCGAATTCGCCGTTCGCATACGAATGCCCGCCGATGAACAGTGTCCACGAGACCATCCGACCGTCGGCCGACACTCGTGCGCGGCTGGGGAAGCCGTCGAGCGGTACGGTCCGCTGCTCGCGCAGGTCGGCGTCGAGGACGATCAGCCGGGCGGACTCGAGCGCCCCGACCGGGGTGAGGCACACGACCGTGCGTCCACCGGCGTAGGCCCGGTCGCACCGGAGTCGGCTGATGTGCCGAGGGCCGCTGGGAGCGCTACGGGCGACAGTGGAGAGGCGGCCGTTGCTCAGCACCTGGATCCGCTCACCGGCAAGCCCCGTGGCCGTGGTTGCGGTGGCGGTGGCGGATTCGCCGCCGTGAGAATCACGGGTCAGGCGCGCGTACCCCAGGGCGAGGGACATGAGCAGTGTTGCGGCGAGAGCGGTGATCGTGAGACGAGCCCGTAGGCTCATGGTCGTCATCAGGGCTCCTCCGAGCGGGCTCGCGTGGTCTGTGCGGTGCGAAGGAGGAGGAGGGTGGCTCCGATGGCCACGACCACACCGCACGCGGCGATGCGGCTAGCGACGACCGGGCCGCAGACCTGCCAGGCGAGGCCGAACAGGATGGAGGAGACCAGATAGGCCACGGCCTGCCCGCTCTGGATGAGCGCCAGGCCGGTGGCTCGCAGGTGCTCAGGGACGACGGGGCCGGCCAGCGCCATGAGTACTCCGTCGGTCGCCGCATAGAACAAGCCGTGCAGCGTCAGCATGGTCACCAGTAGCGGCCATCCTCGCAAGGGACCGTAGATCAGCAGATAGACGATGCCAAGGGCCGCGTATCCCCCTGTCACCACGGGCAGGCGGCCGAAACGGTCGGCGAGGGCGCCCATGGGCGTGGCGAGCAGCAGATACACAAGGGCGGTTCCCACGGCCATCAGTGGGAACCAGCCGATCGCCAGATTTTCGCGACGTTGCACCAGGAGGTAGACGAAGCCATCGCCAACGGTGGCCAGTCCCAACAGGCACGCCGCGGCGAGCAGCCTTCCCACCGGCGGTCGGCGCAGTAGCTGAGCGGCCTCACGTAGCGAGGCCGTCTGTCGTGCGGGCTGTTCCTGGCGTTGGTCGCGAACGAACAGCGCCAGCATCAGCACGCCCAGGCTCGCTATGCAGAAGCTGGTGACGAAGACGGCGTCGTACGCCTGACCTGTCAGGCCGAGCACGGCGAAGGCGGCCACGGGGCCGATGAAGGCTCCGACCGCGTCCATGGATCGGTGCACCCCGAAGGCGCGCCCGAGGCCGTCCGGCGTCGTGGAGAGCGTGATGAGCGCGTCCCGAGGGGCGGTGCGCAGGCCCTTGCCGGCCCGGTCGACGCCGAGCGCCAGCCCTATGGCGGTCGCCGAGCTTCCTGCGGCGAGCAGGCCGAGCTTGGCAACGGCCGAGAGCCCGTAACCACATCCGGCTACCGCCTTCCGCCGCCTGATCCGGTCGGCAATGTATCCCCCGACCAGACGTAGTACCACAGTGGCGCCGGTGTGCAGGCCGTCGAGCACACCGTAGGCCAGCGGGCTGAGCTGGAGCCCGACCACCAGGTAGAGCGGAAGAACCGCGGTGACCATCTCGGCGGACACATCTGTGGTCAGACTGACCGCGCCGAGCGCGAACACATTGCCGCTCACCGCTGTCCAACGGCTCCGGCCGGTGTCGCCGGTCGAGGTGCGTCTGCTGATCGTGGAGAGGTACACGGCAGGCGCCCTTTCCGTCAGGAGGCCGGGTGCCACACCTCCGTCGCACGGGGCGGCGGAGGTTTCGCACAGTGTGGTGGGTTCGGTGTCAGTGGCAGTCGGTCGTGCCCGCGTCGGCGTAGGTCTTGCCGGCCACGGGCACAAACTCCCAGTCGTAACTGTCGTCGTGCAGGGTGAACTTGAGCACGCCGCTCGTGTCGCTGTTGCGGGCCTCGCTGTTGGGCAGGATGGTGCCGAAGGCGTACGACGCCCCGGCACCGCCCATGCCCGCGACGAAGTGCCGGATGCCGCGATCGGTGTCCAGTTCTCCGTCCGGGTCCATGGGAGCAAAACGCTCGTACTGATGGTTGTGTCCAGCGACAAGAATTTCTGCACCGTTGTCGTAGAGAGCCTGGACGAGGGGCCCGACGGCGGGGTTCGGGCGGTGGTGTTCGGAGGAGGTGAATCGCGGGTGGTGGAGATAGGCGATGGTGCATTGCTTGCTAGTGGCCTTGAGGTCCTCGCGCAGCCACCGCTCCTGGGGGGAGTCCTTCGACATGCTGACGCTTGAATTCAGCGCAACGACATGCCATTTGCCGAGATCGTAGGAGTAGTAGCCCTTGTCCGGGTCTCCCGCTGCCGCGCCGAAGTAGTCGTAATAGCCCTGTGCGCGTGGAGTTCGGTATTCGTGGTTGCCCGGAACGGGCCTGGTGCGGTCCTTGTGCCGTCCCCAAGTGGGCGCATAGTACTTGTTGTACTCGGACGCGCTGCCGCTCTGGTAGGCGTTGTCTCCCGTGGTGAAGACCGTGCCTGGGATGTCGTCCAGGAGTTTGGCCGTGGCCTCGTCGTCGTCCCAGTTGCCGGCGATGTCGCCCACGCCCACCAGCACCGGGTCCTCACCGGGATCAGCGCCAGGATCTGACCCGGGGTCTGCCTCGGGATCCCTGCCGGGTTCAGCGCCAGGATCTGACCCGGGGTCTGCCTCCGGATCCCTGCCGGGATCAGCGCCAGGATCTGCCCCAGGATCCCCGCCGGGATCAGCACCAGGATCTGCCTCGGTGGTGACCACGAGCTGCGGTGCGGTGATACCGCTTTCCCGCGAGTCGTAGTCTGCACCGTCATCGTCTGCAGAGGTGATGCTGATGCCGAACGTTCCTGTTCGGGTCACGTGGGAGGTGACATCGATCTCGTACCAGGTGTCGCGGGACACCGCGCCGAGCGAACCGAGCTCCTGGCCGCCGTAGAAAGGTCGCGTGCCCCATGTCACAGCGGTCTCGGACCAGGTGGTGTCGGACATCAGGCGAAAGGTACCCCCGGCCGGGGATTCGGCGTCCTCGACGTCGGCTACGTGAACCCGCAACTTGGCGCTGGTGACCGGAGCTTCGAAGCCCGACACCTCGAATTTCATGAAGGCCCGCTTGACCGAATTGTTGTCCGCGCTCACCTGGTCGACAGTCCCGTAGTTGGTATGTTGTGCGGACTTTCTTATGAAGGTATCCGCGGTCGGCGTGAATGTGTGCGAGACGGGCTCAGCCGATGTGGTCGAGAAGGCTTCGGGCAGTACGGTGACGGACACAGCGGCGACGAGTGTGCCGACGGCGGCCGAAGCGATGGTCTTTCGACTCAGCATGACGGATCCTGCGCATTCTGGTGGGCGGTGAAGGACGCGAGTTCCGGGAGCCGAAGCGCCCGGCGACGCATTCGCCCGCTCACCTTGCTGCCGGGCACTCGGGCCACACAGCGGGATCTGAGACGGGGCGAGCGCAGACAGGGCAGAGACGCCTGCGCAGCGTAGCCACAACTATTCCTGGTCGCCCACCGGCTCGTCGATGCAAGAGCGAACAATAGGGATACCTAATTTAAGAGCCCCCTACCCAGCCCATAGCCTCGCCGTTTCGGTTGGGGTGATGAGGCGTCGTTGAGGGGTAACCGTCGGGTGGCCGACGCGATTTCGGTGTTCGGACATGGCGTAGACCCGGCGCGGTGGTCGGGTTCTCCTGGGTCCTTCGGGTCGTGGGCGGTCAGGGGTTTGCCGGTCAGCCGGCGGGACGGGGTAGTGCGGCGTGGCGATGGAAGGCCATGGTCAGTTCCTTTCTCCAGGGCCGGGTCACCGGTATCCGCAAGCGCAGGCGTCGGCCGCCGCGGGTGAGGCGGGAGGCGAAGTGCAGCAGTCGGTACCGGAGCTTCATCGGCTCGGCAGTGGCCAGCTCCCCGTCCAGCAGTAGGACGCGCGTCCAGGCCAGCGGATCGATCGCCGCGAGGCTGAGTTCGAGCCAGACGGCGTTGACGGCGAAGTCGTGGGAGGGGAAGCGGCCGAAGCCGGTGGCCTTGCCGCACCGGATGTGGTCCTCGACGGTGGCATGCCCGCGGTGGCGGACCTCCAGGAACTGGGCGGATCCGCCCGGAGTACAGGGTGTCGGTGAGGAACACCTGATGCCGCAGGCCCTCGTCCTGGTCGAACAGGGTCAGTTGGGCTCCGGGGTGCGGCCGCTCCCGGCGCACGATGCTGCGGGTGCCGTCCGGAAAGCCGGCCAGATCGACCATGCCAGTCAGCTCGGCCACTTCGGCTCCATCACGCAGTGTCCCGTCCTGGTCCAGGGCGGGATGCCAGAGGCGGTCGGGCGTGGCCAGGACAGCGCGGCGGACCGGCTCGGTGATGGCGTATCGGACCGCGAAGAAGGTACGAATTCCTCGTTTCGCAGGTCGCGGACGTGGACGAGGAAGGCGTGATCTTGAGTGGTGGATCATGGTCAGGTGATACGTCGCCATGAACTGTCGGACGCGGAGTGGGAGTTCGTCCGGCCGCTGCTGCCCGAGTCGCTGCGGGGACGCAAGCGGCTGGACGACCGCACGGTGCTCAACGGGATCGTGTGGAAGTTCCGCACCGGGACCGCTTGGCGGGATGTGCCCGAGCGGTACGGGCCATCGGCCACGCTGCACACCCGCTTCACCCGGTGGGCCTTGGACGGCACCTTCGAGCGAATGCTCCGGGCCGCCCAGGCGCAGGCGGATGCCGTCGGCGACATCGATTGGCTGGTGTCGGTGGACTCCACCGTCGTCCGCGCCCACCAGCACGCCGCCGGAGCCCGAAAAGGGGGCTCCGCTGCCCCGCACTCGGACGCTCCCGAGGCGGTCTGACCAGCAAGAACCACCTCGCCTGCGACGCTCTTGGCCGACCGCTGGCCTTCACCGTCACCGGCGGGAACACCAACGACTGCACACAGTTCACCACGGTGATGGACGCGATTCGGGTGCCCCGGGCCGGTCCGGGCCGCCCCCGCCTGCGTCCCGCCCACGTGCTGGGCGACAAGGGCTACAGCTCCCGGGCCATCCGGACCTGGCTCAGACAGCGGGGCATCGCCCACACCATCCCCGAACGGGCAGACCAGATCCGCAACCGGCTCCGGCGAGGCAGCCACGGCGGTCGCCCGCCGGCCTTCGACAGAGAGCGCTACAAGCGGCGCAACGTGGTCGAACGCTGCTTCAACCGCCTGAAGGTGCGACACGAAGTCGCACACGTTAAGTGGGAAAGCCACGAAGGAAGGAGAGATGTGCTGACCCCGGATTAGTGTCCGTATCCGTTCCCGCGCTCACATGCGTCGCCGGTAACAGCGGGGTGTGAAGCTGAGCGTTCAAGCCCAAGAATTTCCCGGCCGCCGGGAAATAACAGGCGAGGGAAAGACTGGACGGGTGAACCGCGTGAACCCCTGTTGATGTCTCGTAAGGTTGAAGCTGCCTGGTGGTTTGCAGTCGGCAGCTACAGAACCCGATGCTGAGAGGCGTCAGGCGACTTCCGGAGATTTGAGACCGGAAGGAGGACACAGCCGGTTTCGGGATAGAGGGGGCACCCACCCCTGTCGCAACTTACGTGTGTGGAACGTGGAAACCCCGATGGAGTCCGGGCCACAGCCCGGTAAGCCAACCGCAAGGAAGGCCCAACTCTCCAGCGGGAACAGGATGGTCCAAGAAGCGAATGCCGGTAGATCGAAAGATCAGGGGAAAGTTGGAGGCAACCTTCACGCCTCCGGTCATAACCCGCCGGATACGGGTCCCAGTGGCCCGACCCGAAAGGGTGCCCACGTGGACCAGGTGAGCCTTTGCAGTATCCCGAGTAAAGCAGCCGGAACCTGGCGGACAAGTTAGACGCGAAGGAGGAACTTACAGTTGGAGTTACCCAGTCCTGTTCGGACTTCCATAGCGAACGGACCCCAGGGCGGAAATCTCGACTGGCACAGCATCAACTGGGCCGAAGCCGAGGAGAACGTACGGCGTCTGAGACAGAGGATCTTCAAAGCGACACAGGAAGGGGACCTCAAGAAGGTCCGCAATCTGCAAAAGCTCATGCTGAGAAGCCGCAGCAACACGCTCGTGAGCGTGAAGCGGGTGACACAGCAGAGCAGAGGCCGCAAGACGGCAGGGATCGACAGGGAACGCGCTCTCACTCCCAAGGCGAGAGCACGGATGGCAGTTGAAATTGACGGCCAAACACAACCCTGGCGGGCCAAGCCCGTCAAGCGGGTCTACATCCCAAAGAGCAACGGAAAGCAACGACCACTCGGAATCCCCGTCATGCGTGACAGGGCCATCCAAGCACGTGTGAAGAACGCGTTGGAGCCTGAGTGGGAAGCTCGGTTTGAATCACGCTCTTACGGATTCCGGCCGGGCCGCGGCTGCCACGACGCCATCCAGGCGATCTTCAGCACCGCGAAGGGCAAGGCGGTCAAGCGCCAGTGGGTACTGGACGCCGACCTGGCTGCCGCATTCGACCGCATCGACCATTACCACCTGCTCGAAGCCGTTGGGCAATTCCCAGCCAGGGAATTAGTCCGGCAGTGGCTGAAGGCTGGTGTGGTCGATGACGGACGCTTCACCCGGACCGAGGAGGGAACCCCTCAAGGCGGCGTAATCAGTCCTTTGTTGCTCAACATCGCTCTGCACGGGATGGAGGAGGCCGCAGGAGTCCGCTTCGCCACCCGCAAAGGAAAGGTCATGTGGGCTGCGAAAGGAACTCCGATCCTGGTGCGATACGCCGATGACTTCGCCGTGTTCTGCACGAGCAAGGAGGAGGCGGAGACCGTCAGGTCACGCCTGGCGGAATGGCTGCAACCCCGAGGACTTCGCTTCAATGAAGAGAAGACGCGAATCCTCCACCTGTCGGACGGGTTCGATTTCCTCGGGTTCAACATCCGCCGCCATGGCGACAGCCTGATCATCACGCCCAGCAGGGACGCGGTCAAGAGAGTCCGGAAGCGACTGAGATCCGAGATTCAAGCCCTCTTAGGGCAGAGCATCACAGTCGTACTACGCCGTCTGTCCCCTATCGTCAGGGGCTGGTCCGCGTATTACCGGACAGTGGTGTCCAGCCGGACGTTCTCGGCGCTGGACAGCTATGTGTGGACGCTCACCTACAAGTGGGCCAAGCGCACCCACCCGAAGAAGTCGAAGCGTTGGATTGTGAACAAGTACTTCGGCAGGCTCAACCGATCCAAGATGAACAACTGGGTATTCGGTGACCGTGCCACGGGCGCACACCTTCCCAAGTTCGCCTGGACCAACATCAGGCGGCATCAGTTGGTCAGGGGTAAGTCGTCACCTGACGATCCCGCACTCCTCGACTACTGGAGCCAACGCCGTCAGACGCGCACACCACCACCGATGGACAAGATCAGCCTTACTCTGGCAGCCCGCCAGAAGGGCGTCTGCCCACTGTGCGGTCAAGCGCTCATCGCCGGCGCGGAATATGAGCCTGACAGCCCACGCGAGTGGATTGACTGGTTCGACGCGATGAAGAAGCGGTTGCATAAACACCACTTCACCTACCGGCGGCATGGCGGCTCTGATGAGAGCAAGAATCTTCGGCTCGTCCACTCGGAATGCCATCGCCAGCATCACGCAGGCGACAGCGACCGGAAATGAGCAGAACCTGTGAAGCCTTCGGGCTTGCTTGAGCCGTGATGCTTGGAAACAGGCACGTCCGGTTCTGAGGGGGCCGGGTCACGGCGACGTGACCCGGCTACCCGACCAATGGCGAGGCATCGCCACCCGCTACGACAAGACCGCCGAGTCCTACCAAGCAGCCGTCACCCTCGCCTCGCTCCTGATGTGGGCGTGACATTTGAAGACAACTCCTAGAGGGGCTCACCAGGCACGGGGCACGGTGGCGGGTGACTCGTCACCGGTAGAGACGACATCGCTGCCGAAGTGCTGCCCGCCCGCCCACAACCAGCCGCAGGACACTGTCGAGCGATGGTCGCTCGTAGACGCACTCTGACTACGCGTGCGTGACCGGACGCCGGGGTCTCCGCGTACCGTCACCGGCCGCCTCGGCGAACGACCCCGATCACCGATATTTGATCCCACGGCAACAAAAGCACCTCTGCCTCCTCAGAGTCGGCAACAACTGCTTGACCCGAAAGAGACGGCCAGCTTGACTCGCATCCCCGCTCATTCGGGCTCATGCCGGCCAGCCGGGTCTCCGTCGCCCAAGGTGTGGCGCTCGCTCGCCTGTGCCGTTCGGTGACTCGACGCACCGGGCGACGATGGATCGCCCTCAGCGCCCTCGGCGGGAGTCACCTCACCGCCAATGGAGAATCAGATGACCGTTCGCCACAGCGCAGCTGCCGCTGCCGTCCTCGGTACGCTGTCCGTCCTCATCCTCGGCCCGGTCGCGGGTCAGGCTGGCGCCCATGGCTCCATGCAGAATCCGTCCAGCCGAGTCTCCGGTTGCTATCTGGAAGGACCGGAGAACCCACGGTCAGCCGCGTGCGAGGCAGCCATCGAGGCGAGCGGTAAACAGGCGTTCTACGACTGGAACGAAGTCAACATACCCAACGCCTCGGGCAGGCACAGGCAGCTGATCCCCGACGGTGCACTGTGCTCGGCCGGCCGGGACAAGTACAAGGGGCTGGACCTGCCCCGCGCCGACTGGCCGGCAACCGCTGTCCGGCCCGGCTCATTCACCTTCCGCTACAAGGCGACCGCCCCTCACCGCGGACACTTCGACTTGTACGTCACCAACGACGACTACGAACCGTCACAGCCCCTGAAGTGGTCCGATCTGTCGCCGAGCCCCATCGCCTCGGTCACCGACCCGCAACTCATCGCCGGTTCCTACCAGTTCGAAGGCACCCTGCCGTCCAAGCAAGGCCGCCATATCATCTACGCGATATGGCAGCGCTCGGACAGCCCTGAAGCCTTCTACTCCTGCTCAGATGTGGTCTTCGGCTCGGAGAGCGGCAGCAGCCCTGGTGGTGGTGCGTCGGCCCCGGCACCCGGCGGCAACACGGACGACCCTACACAGGGCCCCGCACCGGGCAACGACCACGACTGCGGTGACTCCGTCCACCCACCGCAGGGGGGCCAGGGTGGGCATGCGAGCGGCACAGCGGCACCGGCCCGGCCAGTGCCCTACGGCGCGCCGGCAACCGCGCTCGATACCACCGCCCTCGCCCGGACCGGTAGCCCCAGCATGTTGCCGCTGCTGACGCTCTGCGGCGCCGCGGTCATCACCTGCGGCGCCGTCATCCTTTACGTGGCCGGCCGCCGACGGAGATAAGGCGTATCCCGCACACCGAACATGGGGATACGTCCGTCGGCTGAGTGATCACTGACGCGCTGTGGGACCGGGTCGAGCTGGTGTCGCCGGCTGATCCGGTCCGCAGACGCACCGATGAGTCGATCACCTTCGCACCATGAGATCGACGCGTAGAGCACCGACAGCAACTCGCCTCGGCGAGCACCGGCATCCGCAGCGAACTACCGAACCTGGGCACCCTGAGACGCAGTTCATAGGTGGCTCATCCGCCCCATGGGCCTCTGACGGCGAAGGTGGTGCCAGGGTTGTAGCAGTTGAGATACATGGTGCGGCCGTGCACGGAGAAAGTGACACCTGCGAACTCGCCCCACGCCGGCTTGCCTTTGGTGCCGATGTTCTGACGGTTACGTGCCATCGGGTAAACCTGGCCGGCGGAGTCGAGTCCGAAGACGAACTGGCCGCCGCCACCGTCCTCGCAGACCATCAGCCCGCCGTGGGGAGAGAGCGCGATGTTGTCGGGGGATTCGCCGGGCAGCTGGATGTCGGTCGAGGGCCCGAACACGATCTCCAGTGTCAGCGTGTTCCGCTTGGGCCGGTAGGACCACACCTGCCCGAAGTGGGTGGCGGCCGAACCCTCTTGTGCGCGTGCGTAGCTGGAGACGAAGTGGACCCGGTCTCCGCCCCAGTAATTGCCCTCCAGTTTCTGGCCGTGGGTGATACCGCATCTGCCGAAGTCCTGCATACGGATGGGGGTCTTCTTGGCAAGCGGATCCGGCACCTCGACCCACTCGATGTTCTTGAAGGAGCTTCCTGGTTCCTGGACGACCGACAGGTCGGGTACGCCGGGCACGCGCATGGCCTCGAGGCGGCCCCCGGCGCGCAGGCTCCCCCGTCCACCGAGCGGCTTGTCGGGAAGGAACCGGTAGTACAGCCCAAAGGGTTGAGTGAACGCGTCCTCCGTCTCGTACACAATGCCGGTACCCGGATCGACGGCGACCGCCTCGTGCTGGAAGCGCCCCATCGCGGTCAATGGGTGCGCGCCGGTCAGGTGAGGGTCGTACGGATCGACTTCGAAGACGAAGCCATGGTCCTTGGTGTAGCCGGCAGTACCGGCCTGGTCCTCGGTCTCTTCGCAGGTCAGCCAGGTTCTCCACGGTGTGGGGCCGCCAGAGCAGTTGACGGCGGTGCCGGCGATGGCCACCCGCTGCTCGATCACCCGGCCTTCCTGATCGAGCGCCAGGGCAGTGCAGCCGCCTTTGCCTTCAGGATCGTAGGTGAGGCCGGGGACAACAGGCACCGGCGCCTTGGCGTTGTGCCGGTTCTCATGATTTCGCAGCAGGTGAGTGCCGTTGCGTTTGCCTCCGAACGCGGCCATGCCGTCAGGGTTTCCCGGCACCGGCCCCTCGTCGCCGCTGAGTTTGTCACCTTGACGGGACAGGACTTGGTAATGAAAGCCCTCGGGCAGATCCAGAAGACCGTCCGGGTCGGGCACAAGCGGTCCGTAGCCGCCTGGGCTCCGGCCTGCCTTGGCGGCAGCCGCATGCCCGGCGAACAGCCGGTCCACGGCACCGGTGAAGGCGATACCCGCCCCCACTGCGCCCGTACCGGCCAGGAGACGACGTCGTGACACAGACATGGCCACTCCTCGCTGTTGGGGGAACTTGTTGGGTGTGTAACACACGGAAGCGAACAGCCTCGCAACCCACTCATCAAGGTGCGCACTTACGAGTAACCGCTGTACAGGGAGAGACGGAATGCGACTCCCCCGGCGACCGCCCTCCCTGTCCCATCTGGCATTGACTACTGACATTGGCATGCGGTGGGAGCGGGAGGCAGTTGGCGCCACGGCAGACCCACTCACCTAAATCGTCACAGTCAACGCAAATCGCACTAATGCTCCTTTTACGGACGAGCTGAAGATCGCAGAACTTACGGTCTGCAAACCTGTCCAAACCGAGTGCCGTCTCTGCATACTCGGTGTGCTCCGACCGGGCGGAGCCGCGGTGCGAGCGGCGCGTATCGGTGTGGATCGATCCACTGGAACGACCCCTGGGGAGGACCCCAGATGGTGACAAAACCCTGCCCCACGTGCGGAATGGGGCTCCCAGCAGATGACTCAACCGGCTGTTCCTGCTCCGAGGCCGGCCGCGTCAACACACTGCCGGCCTCATTCGGGCCGTTGCCCGTACGACGAGTACGCCCGCGCCCTGCGCCCCCGGGAGAAGGTGGAACGCCCTCCACACCGGCGGCAGAGGAGATACCGCCGACGCACCTTGCGCCCGCCCCGCCGACCCAGGCACCGAGGCTGAGCAAGGACGACATCGCGCAGTTGCTGGCCCGTGTCAGAAGGTGCCGGGATCGCCTCGACGACGGCGAGCCGGCCACCGGCGACGTGTACCTGGACGACGGCAGCAGAGCGTCGACAGAAGCTGCGTCACCTGTCACACCCCAGGACACCGCAGCTCCAGCGGCCCAGCCGCTCGGTCGGCCGGCGCGATGGCGAGCAGTGACCGCTGCAACCGCAGTGGTCGCCCTTGTTGCTCTCGGCGCCACGTTCATCGTCCCGCTGAGGACGCCCGACACTGCCGCGGGCGCATCGCGCGGCACGAATGGACCGGCACATCCGGCGCGTGCGGTGGACAACCAGGTACCGGACGGCGCGGGGGGCCGGCCCACCACGCCTCCACCCTTCGACACGGGAATGCGCGCACACCGTCCAATGCCATGGCTCGATGCCTCGGGACGCGCTCCAGGCCATCAACTCCACCCCGTCATCCCTACAGCGCAACGCGCGGGCGACCGTCTCACGGTCCCGGACGGTGGGAAAGGCGAACGGCCGGTCCGGTCCATTCCGGCGGACGCGGGCCGCCCAGTGCCGGACGAGCCCTCCCAGCCGAGCAGCGAAAGCCAGCCCTCGGATCAACCGCCTGTGCTGAATGAAGGAGACACCGGCCAAGAAGTGAGGGAACTCCAGCTACGGCTGAAGCGCTGGTCCTGTGACTTGTTCTGCCTCCTTCTCGATGTCGTGGACGGGGAGTACGACGCACGCGTCACCGAAGCCGTCGCCAAATTCCAGACGGCCAAGCAAGTCGATGGCGACCCCGCGGGCGTCTACGGGCCGAACACCCGACGCGCCCTTGAGGCGGTGACATCAATCGAGTAATCCGGGAGCCCGTCGCCGCGCCCCCCGCACACCATGCGACCGGCGCCCCCGCACACGCTGTGAACTGACCGGCCGACGCCGCTGGCGGCCCTCAGCAATGACCCGCCCGGCGCCCAAATTCAGGTTCAGTCGCTGTGCGGCGGCAGCAATCCGTCCTGTCGACAGCCACAGACAGTTCAGTGATCGGAAGACGTGAGCCAAGCGCATCATGCCTCGCATACCCGACCCAGCGTGAAGGAGTGCAAGTGATCCCGTTCTCACCGCGTCCCAGGCGACGCCTCGACTGGCTCATGGACGACTTGGTCAACCGTGTTCCCGACATACAACACGCCATCGCGGTTTCCCGTGACGGCACACCCACCGGCGCCTCACAAGCCCTTACGAGTGAGGACGCCACGTATTTGGCCTCCATCGTCCGTGCCGTGCACAGCATCGCCAGCGGCGCCGGTCGACGCTTCCGTGCCGGCGCAGTTCTACAGACCACCGTCGAACTCGACCACGCGCTGCTCTTCATCGCCTCGGCGCGACACAGGAGCTACCTGGCAGCCATCAGCAGCCCGACAGCCGACACGACCCGCATCAACAACGAGCTGACACGTATGGCCAAAAGGCTGTCGCAGATCCCTACCACACCGGTGCACCAACACCTCAACGGCAAACACTATTGATTGCCCGGCGGGGGCGGCCACCACGGCTGCCCCCGCCACACTGCCACCACCTGACAACTCGACGCCCTGACGCTCACGAGAGGCGGATGGTGTTTGAGCGGTGCTTCCCGCGGGATCCGCTCCCACTCTGCTTCCCTGCTGCCGCCAAGGCTTCTGCACGCGAAGCAGTACCGGCGGCGTGCCGGGGCTTCCTGCGCCGGGACTTTCTCTTCGGTTGCCGCAGCATGTTGCGCCAGGCGAAGATCGGTGTCGCGGTGATCAGCATGGCGAAGGTCGCCCAGATGATCATCGCGGGGTGTGCGTGGC